>NZ_JBEZKW010000013.1:0-149648 GCF_040651795.1 Streptomyces sp. NPDC048361 | reverse complement strand
CCACGCGCGGTCCGCACACGAAGGCGGGGCTGCTGGGGCTCCGCCCCAGACCCCGGTCGCGCCTGCACGGCGCTCGTCCTCAATCGCCGGACGGGCTGAGGGGGTGCACCAGCCCGGCACCGAGTAGTGCAGGGGCGCGGAGTCGCGCCCCCCCGGCGCCGGGGAGTCGCGCTCAGTCCTGCTTCTTGCGGCGCGTGCCGAACACGATCTCGTCCCAGCTCGGCACCGCGGCCCGCCGACCCGGCCGCACCCCGTCCGCCTCGGCCTGACGATCCGTCGTGCCGGTGAGCCGGTCGCGGTGACCGGCCACCGTGCGCGGCATCAGAACATCCGCGTACGCGGACCCGGCGCCCGCCGAAGCGGCCGGCGCGGGCGGCTCCTCGATCTCCGGCTCGACGTCCGGCAGATCGGTCTCGGCCGACTCGGGCGGGCCCGAGGGACGCTCGGGGACGACCAGGTCACCGCGGAAGCTCGGCACGGCTTCGAGCAGGCTCGTCAGCGAGTCGCTCTCTTCGGCCGACACCGGCTCGGGCGGTGCGGGCCGCTCCAACTGCCGGTCCAGGGCGCGGTCGAGCGGCCGCTCCAGCGAACGGTCGAGGGCGCGGTCGAGCGGCCGGTCCCGGGGCAGCCGGGCGATCCGCGGCACGAACGGGAAGCTCGGCTCGGGCACCGCGGTGATGGTGTCGTCGGACTCGCCGATCAGAGAACGGGCCTCGTCGTCGACGGCCTGCACGAGCCGGCGCGGCGGGTCGTAGGTCCAGCTCGCGGAGTGCGGCTCGCCCGCGACCAAGTACACGAGCAGGACTTCCCAGGTGCCGTCGTCGCGGCGCCAGGAGTCCCACTGGACGCTCTCCTTGTCGGCGCCGCGCAGCAACAGCCGTTCCTGGACGGCCTCGCCGAGCTGGGGTCCGGTGTTCTCGCCGGGACGGCGCACGGGGGTCTTGCGCGCCCGCTCGGCCATGAAGGCGCGCTCCGCGAGCACGGGGCCTTCGAAACGGCGTACGCGGTCGACCGGGATGCCGGCGAACTGGGCGACCTCCTCGGCGGAGGCACCGGCTCGTATACGCGCCTGGATGTCGCGCGGGCGGAGGTGGCTCTCCACCTCGATCTCGATCTGGCCGAGACGGGCTCGGTCGTTGCGCACAGCGGCCCGGAGCCGCTCGTCGATCGGAAGCGTGTACTCCGTGCTGTCCGCAGCCTTGAGCACCAGTCGTGTGCCGTCGTTGGAGACGGCCACGACACGCAGTTCGGGCATGGGGACCTCCCGGGTGGTGCCTGCCGACGTCACGTGCGTCGCTGCTTCCGCTAGTCGAGTGTGGCCTGCCCGGGTGCAGCCTGCCACAACATTGCCGAGTTGCCCGGCGTGTCGGGCATGGGCCCTGGAACGCCGTTATGGCACGGTTACCTCTTCGCAACGCAGAGTGACTGGCCGGTCACTCTGTGCAGCAGGCGCCCGTGCGGTGCCGCGGCGCCGCCGGTTCGAGTGCCGCTTTCGGCCCCCTCCCGTAGTCCCGGGTACCCGTGTGGGACCCGGGGCCCAGGGCTCGCCACAGTACTCCATTCGGGCCACCTGGGTGGACCGGCACGCCGCCGAAGTTCTCCCGGGGTACGGGAGTTGGAGCCGCCTTGGCACGCCCGCGCACGACTCCCACGTGTCCTGCTTCACACAATCTCCGGAATCGGAACTATTCCTTTCGCTCAAATGTCCTTTCTAGGTGCAAGGCGGACGAGAAGGGCGAACAGAGGCTGGGGATGGGTGACAAGCCGGACACCGGGACCGAAGAGAAGAAGCGCATAGATCTGAGCGTGCCCCAAGTCGCCGGGAGTGCACTCGCCGCGATCGCGGCGGCGGTACTCGCCTCCACGCTGGGGGTGTATGGCACGTTCATCGGGGCGGGTGTGGTGAGTGTGGTCGCCACCTGCGGTGGCACCGTCTTCCAGCACTTCTTCAAACGGACCGGCGAGCAGCTGCGCGAGGTGACCGTCCAGGCGAAGGTCGGCCCGCGCCAGGTGCCGGTGCTCTCCCCGTACAAGGGGAAGCGGCACGGAACGGCCGAACAGCCCCTCACTGACGTCGAGCGCACCCAGCTGCTCGGGCACGCCGACACCGACCGGACGCAGATGTCGCCGAAGGCCGGCGCCGAACGTACGCAGATGCTTCCGCAGGTCGACGCGGACCGCACCCAGCTGCTCGGGCAGGTCGACGCGGACCGCACGCGGATGCTTCCGCAGGCCGACGCCGACCGGACCCAGCTGCTCAAGTCGGTCGGCGCCCGGGGGCTCCCGCCGGGCGCGGAACCTGCCAAGGAGTTCAACGAAGCGTCCGTGCACGGCACCCGGCTGCGCGGCTGGAAGCGCCCGCTGCTCGCGGCGGCCGTCGTCTTCGGGGTGTCGATGGGCGGCATCACGGTGTACGAGCTCGTCTCCGGAGGCGAGGTCGGCGGCAACGGCAACGGGACCACCCTCACCTCCGTCTTCACCGGCGGGTCCAAGAAGCAGGATCCGCCCGCCCCCTCGGGCCCCGAGCAGCGGCACACGCCGTCACCCGGGACCGGCGGGCCCTCGACACCGGGCGGCTCGCAGGACCCGGCGACCAGCGGGGGAGGGTCCGCGACGGACGACCCCTCGCCGTCCCCGTCGCCCTCCAGGTCCGATGGCGCGGGCTCCGGTTCGGACTCAGGGTCCGGGTCGGGCGGTACGACGCCGGCTCCGACGCCCACGCCGTCCGGCTCGGCCGGCACCGGAACCGGCAACGGCTCAGGTCCGGGGAGCGGCTCCGGTGGCGGGGCCACCCCGGACCCGAAGTCCGGGGAAAGCTCCGCCCCCTGACCGTCCGGCCGTGCGGATCAGTCGCCCAGTACGCGCCGCAGATAGGCGTTGGTGAAGCGGCGCTCCGGGTCGAGCCGGTCGCGTACCGCGGTGAACTCGCCGAAGCGGGGGTAGACCTGCGCGAAGTACGCGGCGTCCCGGGCGTGCAGCTTGCCCCAGTGCGGCCGGCCCGCGTACTCGGTCATGATCCGCTCGACCGCCGTGAAGTACGCCTGGTGCGGGGTGCCCTTGTACATGTGCACGGCTATGTACGCGCTCTCGCGGCCCGACGCGGTGGAGAGGGCGATGTCGTCGGCGGGCGCGGTGCGGACCTCCACGGGGAAGCTCACGCGCAACGGCGAGCGGTCCACCATCGCCTTGACCTCGCGCAGCGCGTCGACCACCGCCTCGCGCGGCAGGGCGTACTCCATCTCCACGAACCGCACCCGGCGCGGGCTGGTGAACACCTTGTACGGAATGTCGGTGTAGGTGCGGGCGGAGAGCGCCCTGCTGGAGACCTTGGCGATCGCCGGGATCGTTGCGGGCGCGACCCGGCCGAGTGAACACACCGCCTGGAAGAGCCCGTTGGACATGAACTCGTCGTCGATCCATGCCCGCACCTTGCCGGGCGGGGCCGCGGGCCCGGAGCTGCGGTTGTTGCGCTTGGTGTTGCAGTTGCCGGTGTGCGGGAACCAGTAGAACTCGAAGTGCTCGTTCTCCGTGAAGAGCGCGTCGAAGTCGGCGGTGACCTGGTCGAAGCCCATCGGCTCCTCGCGGGCGGTGAGCAGGAAGACCGGCTCGACGGCGAAGGTGATCGCGGTGACGATGCCGAGCGCGCCGAGCCCGATCCGCGCCGCCGCGAAGACCTCGGGGTTCTCCTTGGCGGAACAGGTGAGCAGCGAGCCGTCGGCGGTGACCAGCTCAAGTGCCGTGATCTGGGCGGCGATCGACGCCGAGTCGCGGCCGGTGCCGTGGGTGCCGGTGCTCGTCGCCCCGGCGACCGTCTGCTCCATGATGTCGCCCATGTTGGTGAGCGACAGGCCTTCCCTCGCCAGCACCGCGTTGAGCCGCTTCAACGGGGTGCCCGCCTCCACGGTGACGGTCATCGCGGCGCGGTCGATCTCGCGGATGCCGGTCAGCAGATCGGGGCGTATGAGCACGCCGTCGGTCGCGGCGGTCGAGGTGAAGGAGTGTCCTGTGCCCACCGCCTTCACCGTGAGGCCGTCCTCGGCGGCCCTGCGTACCTCGGCGGCGAGCTCGGCCACGGAGGCCGGGGAGGCCTCGCGCGCCGCCCGGGCGGTGACGTTCCCCGCCCAGTTACGCCAGGTGCTGCTGCCGTTCGCTCCGCTCATCTGCTTCGAGCCCCTCCCGATGCGGCACCGGCCTGCGAAGCCGGCGGTACCCCAGGAACGCCACCATCGCCGCGAGCGTTCCCGACACGCCGGACACCAGATACCCCGCCTGTGCGCCCGCCGCATCCACCACCCAGCCGGCGGCGGAGGAGCCGAGCGCCACACCGACCGCGAGCCCGGTGCTGGTCCAGGTCATGCCCTCGGTGAGCTTGCTGCGCGGTACGTGCTGTTCGACCAGGGCCATCGTCGTCACCATCGTCGGCGCGATGAACAGACCCGCGACAAAGAGCGTCACGGCAAGGAACGGCAGGTTCCCGGCCAGTTGGAGCGGGATCATACTCACCGCCATCGCACACACGCCCACCAGCCACCTGGTCGACGCCGAGCCCCGCAGCCGCAGCAGCCCGAACACCGCGCCGGCCAGGCACGAGCCGAGGGCGTACACGGCGAGCACCAGACTGGCCAGCGCCTTGTGGCCGCGCTCGTCGGCGAAGGCCACCGTGACCACGTCGACGGAGCCGAAGATCGCGCCGGTGGCGACGAAGGTGGCGACCAGGACCTGGAGGCCGCGCGAGCTCAGCGCGGAGCGGCCGGCATGGTGCTCGTGGGGGTGCGGTACGGGCTCGGTGGCGCGCTGGGCGGTCAGCCAGAGCACCCCGGCCACCAGGAAGCAGGCGGCGATCAGGGGACCCGCCTCGGCGAACCAGGCGGTGGAGAGCCCGATGGACAGGATCGGCCCGAGGATGAAGCACAGCTCGTCGACGATCGACTCCCACGAGTACGCCGTGTGCAGGTTCTGCGCGTCGCCGCGGTAGATCTCGGCCCAGCGGGCGCGGACCATGGAGCCGACGCTCGGCACACAGCCGGCGCCGGCCGCGAAGAGGAACAGGGTCCAGTCGGGGGCGCTCCGCTGGGCGCAGACGAGCAGGCCCGTGACGGCGGCGACCGAGACCAGGGTGGCCGGGCGCAGCACCCTGCGCTGGCCGTGCCGGTCCACCAGCCGGGATATCTGGGGGCCGATGACGGCGGCCGACATGGCGAGCGTCGCGGAGAGCGCGCCGGCCAGGCCGTACCTGCCGGTGAGCTGGGAGATCATCGTCACGACGCCGATGCCCATCATCGACAGCGGCATCCGGCCGAGCAGGCCGGCGGCGGAGAACCCCTTGGTGCCGGGGGCGGCGAATATCGCGCGATAGGGACTGGGCAACGGAGGCTCCGGATCCTGCGTGACGCGTGTAATCAATTGCTAAAGCTTACGACGGTGAAGTGAACCTGCGCACCGTCTTTATCGGGCTCGCCCCCGCCAGCCGGCCGGGGCGAGCTCCACCGCCTTTCCGGGCTCGCCCCGGCGGCCGATCCGGGTGCGCTCCACCGCCTTTTCCTGGCTCGCCCTTGCGTCAGTTCCGGGCGCGCTCCGCCCTCCTTTTCCGGTTCTCTCCACCGCCCGGTGCGGCTCGGTGGGCCGTCTGTCAGCGGCGGATGGCAGGATCGAGGCATGTCCGAACTGCGTGATCCAGCTCCCGGAGCGGCCTCGGCCGCCGCCCCGTACGACGCCCTGCTGCTGCTCTCCTTCGGCGGCCCGGAAGGCCCTGACGACGTGGTCCCGTTCCTGGAGAACGTGACGCGCGGCCGCGGCATCCCCAAGGAGCGGCTCAAGGAGGTGGGGCAGCACTACTTCCTGTTCGGCGGCGTGAGCCCCATCAACGAGCAGAACCGCGCGCTGCTCGACGCCCTGCGCAAGGACTTCGCCGAGAACAGCCTGGACCTGCCGGTGTACTGGGGCAACCGGAACTGGGCGCCCTACCTCACCGACACCCTGCGCGAGATGATCACCGACGGCCGCCGCCGCATCGCGGTGCTCACCACCAGCGCGTACGCCTCGTACTCGGGCTGCCGCCAGTACCGCGAGAACCTCGCGGAGGCGCTGGCCACGCTGGAGGCCGAGGGGCTCGACGTGCCGCGGGTCGACAAGCTGCGGCACTACTTCAACCACCCCGGCTTCGTCGGCCCCATGACCGACGGTGTCCTGGCCTCGCTCGGGGAGCTGCCCGAGTCGGTCCGCGCGGGCGCCCACCTCGCCTTCACCACGCATTCGATCCCCGAGGCCGCCGCCGACACCTCCGGGCCCGTCGAGGAGCACGGCGAGGGCGGCGCCTATGTGCGCCAGCACCTCGACGTGGCGCGGACCATCGCCGACGCGGTGCGCGCCGAGACCGGTGTGGAGCGGCCGTGGCGGCTGGTCTACCAGTCCCGCTCCGGCGCCCCGCACATCCCCTGGCTCGAACCCGACATCTGCGACCACCTGGAGGCCGTGCACGGCGAGGGCGCGCCGGCCGTCGTCATGGTCCCCATCGGCTTCGTCTCGGACCACATGGAGGTCCTGTACGACCTAGACACGGAGGCCACCGCCAAGGCCGCCGAGCTCGGCCTGCCCGTGGCCCGCTCGGCGACCGTCGGCGCCGACCCCCGCTTCGCGGCGGCCGTGCGCGAACTCGTCGTCGAGCGGGCCGCCACCGAGCGCGGGGTGCCCGCCGAGCGATGCGTGCTCGGCGCCCTCGGGCCCTCGCACGACCTCTGCCCCGTGGGCTGCTGCCCCGCCGCCCGCGGCGCCGCCAAGCCCGCGGCGGCCGGCGCCGACAGCCCGTACGCGTAAGGAGCCACCATGACCGACCCTCTCCACCGCGACCTGCTGGACCTGGCCATGGAGGCGGCCCGGCGGGCCGGTGCGCTGCTGCGTGACGGCCGCCCCGCCGACCTCGCCGTCGCCGCCACCAAGACCAGCCCCATCGACGTGGTGACCGAAATGGACATCGCCGCCGAGAAGCTGATCACCGGCTACCTCAGCGAGTTCCGCCCCGAGGACGGCTTCCTCGGCGAGGAGGGCGCCTCCAGCGAGGGCACCAGCGGGGTTCGCTGGGTCATCGACCCGCTCGACGGCACGGTCAACTACCTGTACGGGCTGCCCACTTGGGCCGTCTCGATCGCCGCGGAGGTGGACGGCGTGCGGGTCGCGGGCGTGGTGGCCGCTCCGATGCGCGGCGAGACGTACCACGCGGTCCTCGGCGGCGGCGCCTTCGAGGGCGAGCGCCCACTGCGCTGCCGCCCGCCGGCCCCGCTCGACCAGTCCCTGGTCGGCACGGGCTTCGCCTACGTCCACTCCGTACGCGTCCACCAGGCGGAGGTGGCCGAGCGGCTGATCCCGCGCTTCCGGGACATCCGCCGCGGCGGCTCGGCGGCGATCGACCTGTGCGACGTGGCGGCGGGCCGGCTCGACGCGTACTACGAGCGGGGCCTGAACCCCTGGGACATGGCGGCCGGCGACCTGATCGCCCGCGAGGCCGGCGCGCTGACCGGCGGCCGCCCGGGGGTTCCGCCGTCCCGCGAGCTGACGGTGGCCGCGTCCCCGGAGCTCTTCGGCCCCCTCCAGTCGCTCCTGGAGGAACACGGCGCCTGGCACGACTGAGCCCGCTGCCCTGGACCACGGCGCCTGGCACGACTGAGCCCGCTGCCCTGGACCACGGCGCCTGGCACGACTGAGCCCGCTGCCCTGGACCAGGGCGCCTGGCACGACTGAGCCCGATGCCCTGGGGCGCGCGGCACCCCAGGCCAGGGCCGGGTAACACCCGTCCCGGCCCACCCCCGGCATGACGAAACCCCGGCGCCGCAGTGCGGTGCCGGGGTTTCACGGTGGATGGGATCAGAGCGCGACGGCTACCTCTACGCCGTGCTCGGCGGCCAGACGACGCAGGTCGTCCAGCTCGGCCTGCTCGACGTCGGCGAGGAAGTCGTCGCCGGTCTCGCGCGCCCGTGTGAGGTCGGTTTCCGTGGTCCTTATGCGCTGCAGCAGTCCTGCGGTGAAAGCGTCCATGGTGCGCCCCCTCGTCGTGGGTCGGTGGCACGGGGTGTGCCGACGGTGGGTAGCGACCACGACGTCAGGGTGTGGCGTGCCACAGCCAGGGCGTGATCGCGGGGTGTGCAGACGTCTTCCCCAAGCCCACTCTCAAAGAAACCTCAACTGCCGCGCCAATCCTGTTCATTCCCGCCCGGACCCGTGTCCTGGCTGGAAAACGCAGGTGGGGGCGGGCCAGGTCCACCATCGCCTTACCGCCGGTTTATGGGCGTAAGGGGCAGGATGGAAGCGGACAGTCACTACTTCAGTGCACAGATGTGCCCGCGCACGACGCGGGTCCTAGGGAAGGAATGCGCCGTGCGCGTACTCGTCGTCGAGGACGAGCAGCTGCTCGCCGATGCGGTGGCCACCGGACTGCGCCGGGAGGCCATGGCCGTCGACGTCGTGTACGACGGCGCCGCGGCCCTGGAGCGGATCGGTGTGAACGACTACGACGTGGT
The DNA here is from genome assembly GCF_040651795.1 of Streptomyces sp. NPDC048361. Taxonomy (NCBI): domain Bacteria; kingdom Bacillati; phylum Actinomycetota; class Actinomycetes; order Kitasatosporales; family Streptomycetaceae; genus Streptomyces; species Streptomyces sp. NPDC048361. The sequence goes on along the minus strand of NZ_JBEZKW010000013.1, from coordinate 141,138 downwards.
CGTGCTCGACCGGGACCTCCCGCTCGTCCACGGCGACGACGTCTGCCGCAAGATCGTCGAACTGGGCATGGCCACGCGTGTCCTGATGCTGACGGCCGCGGGGGATGTCAGCGACCGGGTGGAGGGCCTGGAGATCGGCGCGGACGACTACCTGCCCAAGCCCTTCGCCTTCACCGAGCTGACCGCCCGCGTGCGCGCGCTCGGCCGGCGCACCACCGTGCCCCTGCCGCCCATCCTGGAGCGGGCCGGCATCAAGCTGGACCCCAACCGCCGCGAGGTCTTCCGTGAGGGCAGGGAGATCCAGCTCGCGCCCAAGGAGTTCGCCGTCCTCGAAGTCCTCATGCGCAGCGAGGGCGCGGTGGTCTCGGCCGAGCAGCTCCTGGAGAAGGCCTGGGACGAGAACACCGACCCGTTCACCAACGTCGTACGGGTCACCGTCATGACCCTGCGCCGCAAGCTCGGCGAGCCCCCGGTGATCGTCACCGTGCCGGGCTCGGGTTACCGGATCTGACGGCGGTGGCCGCCACCCCCGCGCCCCCCACAGCGCCTCCCAAGCCCACCTGGGCCCCGAAGTCGGCCGAACCGCCCTTCCCCTGGCTCAGGCCCACCATCCGCATACGCCTCACCCTGCTCTACGGCGGCATGTTCATGATCGCGGGGATACTGCTCCTCTCGATCATCTACCTGCTCGCCGCCCAGGCCCTGCACGCGGGCAGCGCCCCCTTCAGGATCGTGGGCGGCCAGAACATCGCGCTGTCCAGCAGCAGCTGCCAGCTGCCCGCATCGGGGACCTTCCAGGAGATCAACGACGCCATCGGCGTCTGCATGGCCCAGCAGCGCCAGCACGCTCTCGACAACCTCCTCAGCCGCTCGCTGCTCGCCCTGGTGGGCCTCAGCGTCATCGCCTTCGCCTTCGGATACGCGATGGCGGGACGCGTCCTGTCGCCGCTCGGCCGGATCACCCGGACCGCGCGCCGCGTGGCCGGCACCGACCTGACCCGGCGCATCGAGCTCGACGGCCCCGACGATGAGCTCAAGGAGCTCTCCGACACCTTCGACGAGATGCTGGACCGCCTGGAGCGCGCCTTCACCGCACAGCAGCGCTTCGTCGCCAACGCCTCGCACGAGCTGCGCACGCCGCTCGCCATCAACCGCACCCTGCTCGAAGTGCACCTCTCCGACCCCGGAGCCCCGGTCGAGCTCCAGCAGCTCGGCAAGACGCTCCTCGCCACCAACGAGCGCAGCGAGCAGCTCGTGGAGGGGCTGCTGCTGCTGGCCCGCAGCGACAACGAGATCGTCGACCGCAAGCCCGTCGACCTTGCCGAGGTGGCCTCCCGCGCCCTGGACCAGGCCAGGAACGAGGCCGAGGCCAAGGGCGTCGAGATCCGCGGCGAGCGCGGCCCCGCGATCGTCCAGGGCAACGGCGTCCTTCTGGAGCGCATCGCCTTGAACCTGGTGCAGAACGCGGTCCGGTACAACATCCCCGAGAGCGGCTGGGTCGAGGTGGTCACCGAGCTCAAGGACGGCCATGCGACGCTCCTGGTGCGCAATACGGGGCCGGTGGTCCCGGCGTACGAGATCGACAACATCTTCGAGCCCTTCCGGCGGCTGCGCACCGAGCGCACCGGCAGCGACAAGGGCGTCGGTCTCGGCCTGTCCATCGCCCGGTCGGTCGCGCGGGCCCACGGAGGCCGTATCATCGCGGAGCCCCGCGAAGGCGGCGGCCTCGTGATGCGTGTCACCCTCCCGGTCTGAGACGCTGCTCGGAGCTGCGGTGACAGTTCGCTTTGCGCGGAATTTTCTGGACCTGTTCCTGAGAGTTTCATGTGTGATCAGTCACAAAGGCAAACTTCCAGCCACCTACTCTCCGTGATCGTTAAATCCCCTGGAATCCCGGGAAAAGTCCGGGTTTCCGGGGGGTGGGATCACGGGAAGTACACGGGGTGGCGCTGGTGAAGTGCGACATTAGGACCGTGTACGGTCCCGATCGCCATCCAAGACGAGCACTCTGAAGGAGTGCGGTTGGGTGTCGATTGAGTAACAGACCTTGATGTGAGGCAAAATCTCCGCCTCAGGTCGGGCACAAGTCCGGCCTCTCACGCGTTACGTGCGCTGAGACACCGCAACCACCCAGAGGGGGAGAGCGACATGGCAACGGACTACGACACCCCACGCAAGACCGATGACGACGTCGATTCCGACAGCCTTGAAGAGCTGAAGGCACGACGCAACGACAAGTCCACCTCGACCGTCGACGTCGACGAGTACGAGGCCGCCGAGGGTATGGAACTGCCCGGCGCGGACCTGTCCAACGAAGAGCTCGCCGTCCGCGTCCTGCCCAAGCAGGCCGACGAGTTCACCTGCATGAGCTGCTTCCTCGTGCACCACCGCAGCCAGCTGGCCCGGGAGAAGAACGGTCAGCCCATCTGCCGCGACTGCGACTGAGCAGGCCGGCCATGACAGGCGCTGAACCGCCCCGGAAGCGACCGTTCCGGAGGAAGGGTGCCCCGGCCTCCACCGAGGCACCACAGGGCGGCACAGGCCCGGCAGAAGGCGTGGAAGCCCCCGCCGAGCCGTCCGGCCTCCCTGCGGTGAGCGCTGCCGACGGTGCACGTGACGCCGAGCGGGGCCGGCAGGCCTCGCTCGAAGCAGCCGTCACGGCGCCGGAGCCCCGGGACCTCCCGGAGCTCTCGGACAAGAACGACAAGGCGGGACCCGCGGCCGGGGTCCGGCGCCTGGACGCCCTGCGCAGGGGCGCCCTCGACAAGGGTGTTCCCGCCCTGAGGAGGAGCGTGCCCGTGCTCAAGAAGGGCGTACGCAAGAGCGGCGAGGGCGTGAAGGCCTCGCTCGGCCACCTTGCCGACCGGATCATCGAGGTCGCCCCCCGCATCCCGGTGCGGGACCTGGCGACCCTGCGCGCCCACTTTCCCGGCCTCGGCCCGGAGGAGATCGCCGACAAGCTGATCGCGGGCGCCGCCAACGGCACCTCCACGGTCGGCGCGGGGATCGGCGCGGCCGCGATGCTGCCCGTACCGCCCGCGATGCCCGCCGAGCTCGCCGCGGAGATCACCGGCGTCGCCGCCATCGAGCTGAAGCTCATCGCCGAGCTGCACGAGGTCTACGGCATGCGCCCGCCCGGCACGCTCAGGGAGCGGTCGATGGCGTATCTGACGTCGTGGACACAGGAGCGCGGCATCGACGTCACCAAGCCGACGACGCTCAACTTCGCGCTCGGCGGCCAGATGAAGCGCGAACTGCGTCAGCAGATCATGAAGCGCATGGTCCGCAATCTGCCGAACCTGACGCCGTTCATGGTCGGCGCGGCCGTCGGCGCCGTGATGAACCGCCGCGACACCAAGAAGCTCGCCGGGCACATCAGGAAGGACCTGCGCACACGCCAGGTGCCGTGGGACGCGCTGTCCGGCCTGCCGGCCCTCGAACAGCCGGACAACCCGCTGCCGCCCGGCGGCGCCCCCGGGGAGATCGGCCGCTGACGGGCCCGGCCTCTCAGGCCGCGCGGACCGTGTTCAGGGCCGCCTTGAGCCCCTCGGGGTCACGGGTCGAGAGGTAGACGTACGGAGTCGCGTCCGCCGGATCCGTGATCTCCACCTTCACCGCCGTCGGGATGTACGCCCGCAGCAGCATGTACGCGCGCGGATCGGCCTTGTGCAGCCGCCAGGCCTTCGCCTCGTCGGCGTCCAGGATCTCCGGTTCGCCCAGCGCCTTCACCGGGATCCGGGCCTCGCCCGCGACCAGGGTGTCCGGCAGCACCCGGATCCGGATCGAGCCGTACGAACTCACCACCACCCACGACACCGCCGTGCCGCCGACGAAGCCGGCCAGCATCGGCAGCGTGCCCACCGGCAGCAGCATCAGCGCGCACGCGAAGCCGACCAGGACGGAGATGAACCACCAGGAGCGGGGTGCGGTCAGGCGTTCTGCGTACTGCGGGGCATTGGGCTGCATGAAAGCTAGCTTGGCACGGAGCGACCTGCGCCTTGACCGCGGGTAAGGTCTGCGCCTGTGACTGCTACATCTGCGTCCCTGACGCCCCCGGCCGACGCCATAGCGCCGGTGCGGCACCCCGAGGCGCCCGCACCGGGCGAGTTGCTCGGTGCGCACTACGGGCACTGCTTCGGCTGCGGCGACGGACAGCCCCATGGACTGCACCTGGCCGCGCGCGCCGGGCAGGGCGTGACCGTCACCGCCGAGTTCACCGTGCGCGAGGCCCACCAGGGCGCGCCCGGCCTCGCTCACGGCGGGGTGCTTGCGACCGCGCTCGACGAGACGCTCGGTTCGCTGAACTGGCTGCTGCGGGTCATCGCGGTGACCGGCCGCCTGGAGACGGACTTCGTCCGCCCGGTCCCCGTCGGCACCGTGCTGCATCTGGAGGCCGAGGTCACGGCCGTCGCCGGCCGCAAGATCTACTCCCGGGCCACCGGCCGCATCGGCGGCCCCGAGGGGCCCGTCGCGGTCCGCGCCCAGGCCCTCTTCATCGAGGTGAAGGTGGACCACTTCATCGACAACGGACGCCCGGCCGAGATCCAGGCCGCGATGTCCGACCCCGACCAGGTCAGGCGCGCCCGCGCCTTCGAGGTGAACCCGTGACGCGTGAACCCGTAGACGTCCTCATCCGCCGTGTGGACCCGGAGGTGCCGATCCCGGCGTACGGGCACCCGGGCGACGCCGGGGCCGATCTGGTGACCACCGAGGCCGCCGAGCTCGCCCCCGGTGAGCGGGCGGTTCTGCCGACCGGTGTTTCGCTCGCGCTGCCCGACGGGTACGCGGCCTTCGTGCACCCCCGTTCGGGGCTCGCCGCCCGGTGCGGTGTCGCCCTGGTGAATGCCCCGGGGACGGTGGATGCCGGGTACCGTGGAGAGATCAAGGTGATCGTGGTCAACCTCGACCCGCGCGACAGCGTCCGGTTCGAGCGTTTCGACCGCATTGCCCAACTGGTCGTCCAGCAGGTCGAGAAGGTGCGCTTCCACGAGGTGGCGGAGCTTCCCGGCTCGGCGCGGGCCGAGGGGGGCTTCGGGTCCACGGGCGGTCACTCCGCCGTGGGCGGTTCGGCCGCCGATGGCGGCACAACGGGTGGGAATCGATACGCTTCGGTCGTATCCGACCGGGAAGGACAGTGACGTGTTCGGACGTCGCAAGAAGAGTGGATCCGCGGACGACGCGGCGGACGCGGCGGGCGAGGCCGAGCAGGTCGTCGACGGCACCGAGGCCGACGACAGCACGGCCGGCGACGGGGCCGGGGCGCGCAGGGTGAACTTGCCGCCGGCGCCCCGTCCGGACGGACCCTGGGACGTCTCCGAGGTGACCGAGCCCGGCGAGGGCCGGGTCGACCTCGGTGGCCTCTTCGTCCCCGGGGTCGAGGGCATGGAGCTGCGGGTCGAGGTCGCGGGCGACGCGATCGTGGCGGCCACGGTCGTGCTCAACGACAGCGCGGTCCAGCTGCAGGCCTTCGCGGCACCGAAGAAGGAAGGCATCTGGGGCGAGGTCCGCGAGGAGATCGCCACCGGCATCACCCAGCAGGGCGGCATCATCGACGAGGTCGAGGGCCCGCTCGGCTGGGAGCTGCGCGCGCAGGTCCCCGTCCAGCTGCCCGACGGCACCAACGGCGTCCAGCTGGTCCGCTTCGTGGGGGTGGACGGACCGCGCTGGTTCCTGCGCGGTGTCATCTCCGGCCAGGGCGCGGTGCAGCCGCAGGCCGCCGGGCTCCTGGAGACGATCTTCCGCGACACCGTCGTGGTGCGTGGCGAGGGCCCGATGGCGCCCCGCGACCCGATCGTCCTGAAGCTTCCCAACGACGCGCAGATGGTGCCCGAGGGCGTCCAGCAGGAGGACCAGGAGGGCTCGCGCTTCTCCGGCGGCATGGGCCAGCTCCAGCGCGGCCCCGAGATCAGCGAGATCCGCTGACCCGTCCGTCCGTACGTACGCCCGATGGGCCGCACCCCCGCAGCGGGGGAGCGGCCCATCGGCGTTTTCGGGGCCGCTCGACGCCGGCCCACGAGTCGTGATCCCGCCCAACGCCCCTTCCGCGCACGGTACTTCACGCCCGCCGGAGCCGGCCGCCCACGCCGCCGGGCTGCGCGTTGCCCGAAAGGCCCTGCCGCGCCCCGGGCCATCCGGGCCGCGCGGGCCCGCGAGAGCCCGCGCGTCAGAATCGCGTCAATACGCGCCGCCCGCCCCACCCCCACCCCATTTGCCGCAATTGTTGGCCGTAAGGTCGACGCAGCGTATGCATCCGCATTCTGAAAGACAATGGGGCCATGGCACGCGGCAAGCTTCGGATCTACCTCGGCGCGGCGCCGGGCGTCGGCAAGACGTACGCCATGCTCTCCGAGGCGCACCGCCGCGTCGAGCGCGGCACCGACTGCGTCGTCGCCCTCGTCGAGCACCACGGCAGGCCCCGTACCGAAGTGATGCTGCACGGCCTGGAGCAGATCCAGCGCCGCGCGATCGACTACCGCGGGGCCGCCTTCACCGAGATGGACGTCGACGCCGTCCTGGAGCGGCGCCCCGCCGTCGCCCTGGTCGACGAACTGGCGCACACCAACGTCCCGGGCGCCCGCAACACCAAACGCTGGCAGGACGTCGAGGAGCTGCTCGCCGCCGGCATCGATGTCGTGTCCACCGTCAACATCCAGCACCTGGAGTCCCTCGGCGACGTCGTCGAGTCCATCACCGGCGTACGCCAGCGCGAGACGGTCCCCGACGAGGTGGTGCGCCGGGCCGACCAGATCGAGCTCGTCGACATGTCGCCCCAGGCGCTGCGCCGCCGCATGGCGCACGGCAACGTCTACCAGTCCGACAAGGTCGACGCCGCCCTCTCCAACTACTTCCGGCCCGGCAACCTCACCGCGCTGCGCGAACTCGCGCTGCTCTGGGTCGCCGACCGGGTCGACGAATACCTACAGCAGTACCGCGGCGAGCACGGCATCAAGGCGGCCTGGCAGGCCCGCGAGCGCATCGTCGTCGGCCTCACCGGCGGTCCCGAGGGGCGCACCCTGATCCGCCGGGCCGCCCGTATGGCCGCCAAGGGCTCCGGCAGCGAGATCCTCGCCGTGTACGTGGCCAGGAGCGACGGGCTGACCTCCGCGTCGCCCAAGGAGCTCGCCGTCCAGCGCACCCTCGTCGAGGACCTCGGCGGCAGCTTCCACCACGTCATAGGCGACGACATCCCCGCCGCGCTGCTCGCCTTCGCCCGGGGTGTCAACGCCACCCAGATCGTGCTCGGCTCCAGCCGCCGCAAGGCCTGGCAGTACATCCTCGGCCCCGGCGTCGGACAGACCGTGGCCCGCGAGTCGGGGCCCGACCTCGACGTCCACATCGTCACGCACGAAGCGGTCGCCAAGGGCCGCGGCCTGCCCGTCGCACGCGGCGCCCGGCTCGGGCGGGCCCGCATCGTGTGGGGCTGGGCGGCCGGCGTGGTCGGCCCGGCCCTGCTGACCGTGCTGCTCACCAACGTCGAGGCGGGCCTCGGGCTCGCCAACGACATGCTCCTGTTCCTGACCCTGACGGTGGCCGCGGCGCTGCTCGGCGGGCTGCTCCCCGCGCTCGCGTCGGCCGCGTTCGGCTCGTTCCTGCTGAACTACTTCTTCACCCCGCCCGTCCACCAGGTCACCATCGCCGACCCGAAGAACATCGTCGCCATCGTCATCTTCGTCCTGGTGGCCGTCTCGGTCGCCTCCGTCGTCGACGTCGCGGCCCGCCGCACCCACCAGGCCGCCCGGCTGCGCGCCGAGTCCGAAATCCTCTCCTTCCTCGCGGGCAGTGTGCTGCGCGGCGACACCAGCCTGGACGCCCTCCTGGAGCGGGTCCGCGAGACCTTCGCCATGGAGTCCGTCGCCCTGTTGGAGCGGGCCGGCGACATGGAGCCCTGGACGTGCGCGGGCAGCGTCGGGCCGCGTCCGGTCGCCCGTCCCGAGGACGCGGACGTCGACATGCCGGTCGGCGACCACATGGCGCTCGCCCTGTCCGGTCGTGTCCTGCCCGCCGAGGACCGCCGCGTGCTCGGCGCCTTCGCTGCCCAGGCCGCCGTCGTCCTGGACCGCAGACGTCTGCTCGGGGAGGCGGAGGAGGCCCGCAAGCTCGCCGAGGGCAACCGCATCCGCACCGCGCTCCTCGCCGCCGTCAGCCACGACCTGCGCACCCCGCTCGCCTCCATCAAGGCCGCCGTGAGCTCGCTGCGCTCCGACGACGTCGACTGGTCCGACGAGGACCGCGCCGAGCTCCTCGAAGGCATCGAGGACGGCGCCGACCGCCTCGACCACCTCGTCGGCAACCTCCTCGACATGTCGCGCCTCCAGACCGGCACGGTCACCCCGCTGATCCGCGAGATCGACCTCGACGAGGTGGTGCCCATGGCGCTCGGCGGCGTCCCCGAGGACAGCGTCGTCCTGGACGTCCCCGAGACGCTGCCCATGGTCGAGGTCGACCCGGGCCTCCTGGAGCGGGCCGTCGCCAACGTCGTCGAGAACGCCGTCAAGTACAGCCCCCGGGGCCGCCCCGTCTCCGTCGCCGCCAGCGCGCTCGCCGACCGCGTCGAGATACGCGTCACCGACCGCGGACCCGGCGTCCCCGACGCCGCCAAGGACCGCATCTTCGCGCCCTTCCAGCGCTACGGCGACGCCCCGCGCGGCGCCGGCGTCGGCCTCGGCCTCGCCGTCGCCCGCGGCTTCGCCGAAGCCATGGGGGGCACCCTCGCCGCCGAGGACACCCCCGGCGGCGGCCTCACCATGGTCCTCACCGTCCGCGCCGCCCCGGGCCCCACCGCCGAGGGCGCCCCCGTGAACCGAACCGCTCAGCCCGCAACCGCAGAAAGCAGGGATCCCACATGACCCGGGTGCTCGTGGTCGAGGACGAGCCGCAGATCGTGCGCGCGCTCGTGATCAACCTCAAGGCACGCTCGTACGAGGTGGACGCGGCGCCCGACGGAGCGACCGCGCTCCAGCTCGCCGCCGCCCGCCACCCCGACGTGGTCCTGCTCGACCTCGGCCTGCCCGACATGGACGGCGTCGACGTCATCCGCGGGCTGCGCGGCTGGACCCGGGTCCCCATCCTGGTGCTCTCGGCCCGCCACACCTCCGACGAGAAGGTCGAGGCGCTCGACGCGGGCGCCGACGACTACGTCACCAAGCCGTTCGGCATGGACGAACTCCTCGCCCGGCTGCGCGCCGCCGTACGCCGCGCCGAACCGGCCGGCGGCGCGGACGGCGCCGACGACGTGGTGATGATCGAGACCGAGGGCTTCACCGTCGACCTGGCCGCCAAGAAGGTCAACCGGGAGGGCCGCGACGTACGCCTCACGCCCACCGAATGGCACCTGCTCGAAGTCCTCGTGCGCAACACCGGCCGCCTGGTCAGCCAGAAGCAGCTGCTCCAGGAGGTGTGGGGCCCCTCCTACGGCACCGAGACCAACTACCTGCGGGTCTACATGGCGCAGCTGCGCCGCAAACTGGAGCTCGACCCCTCCCATCCGCGCCATTTCATCACCGAGCCGGGCATGGGGTACCGCTTCGAACGCTGATCCGACCCGCTCTTCGATCCGGCCGGCGAGGCCCCGGTACCCTTTGTGTATGAGTGCTGACCTTCGTACCGAGAAGCCCGCGGGGCGCTTCCGCCGGATGCTCGACCGGCTGTCCACCTCGCAGGAGGACTTGCACTCCGCGGAACTGCAGGAGGACACGCAGGCCACGGGGTGCACCCGCATCTCCGAGTGCAGCGACCGCCAGATAGTCAAAGTCACTGGTACCTTGCGGACGGTCACCCTGCGTCCGCGGGCGGGTGTGCCGGCGCTGGAGGCCGAGCTCTTCGACGGCACCGCCCCGCTGGACGTGGTGTGGCTGGGACGGCGCTCGATCGTGGGCATCGAGCCGGGCCGCAAGCTCATCGCTTCGGGCCGGATCTCCTTGAGCCACGGCCGGCGGGTGCTGTTCAACCCCAAATACGAACTCCGACCGCTCGGACAGGAGTAGCCGGTGACGTCCGTCGACAAGCCGACCACGACCACCCCCGCCCCGCCCGCCGACGCGAAGGCGGTGACCGAGGCCGCGCTCTTCGAGGCGTTCGGTGGGGTGCGCGGCATGGTGGAGACGGTCCTGCCGGGACTGCTCTTCGTCACGATCTTCACGGTCAACAAGGATCTGCACGTCTCGGCGATCGCCGCCCTCGCGGTGTCGCTGCTGCTCGTCGCGGTCCGCCTCGTGCGCAAGGACACGATGAAGCACGCCTTCAGCGGAGTCTTCGGCGTGGCCTTCGGTGTGGTCTTCGCGATGGTGACGGGCAACGCCAAGGACTTCTATCTGCCGGGCATGCTCTACACGCTCGGGCTCGCCCTCGCCTACATCGTCACCACGGTGTGCGGGGTCCCGCTGATCGGCCTGATCCTCGGCCCCGTCTTCAAGGAGAACCTCTCCTGGCGCACCCGCAACCCGGGCCGCAAGAAGGCGTACGCGAAGGCCAGTTGGGCGTGGGGGCTGATCCTGCTCGCCAAGTGCGCGATCCTCTTCCCGCTGTACTGGTGGGCCAACACCTCGCAGCTCGGCTGGGTCCTGATCGCCCTGAAGATCCCGCCGTTCCTGCTCGCCGTCTGGCTCACCTGGGTCTTCCTCGCGAAGGCGCCCGCGCCGATCGACGTGTTCGCCGAGATGGAGGCGGAAGAAGCCGCCGAGAAGGCCCGCGAGGCCGCGGCCCGCGGGGAAGCGGGGGCGTAACTCCCGCACCCCGCCGGGAAGCGGGGGCGTAACTCCCGCACGCGGCACGGCGCAGGCGCGCACCCCGTACAGGCGAGACGGGAGCGCATCTCCCGTACAGGGCACGGCTAGGGGCCCGGAACGTACACGGCAGGACGAGGCGCCCGGCCCGTACACGGCACGACGAGGGGCCCGGAACGTCACCGGACGCTGACTCTGTCGGGGATCTTGAGGATCCCCGGCGGGGCAGCATGATCAACGGGCATGCTCGGTTCTGTTCATGGACCGATGCAGTTGTCGAGGTGCCCGTTGTCGCTCCACGCCCGTTCTGGTGAGCAAGTCCCCTCTCTGACCGCGCAGATGGCGCGAGCGAGCAACCCGGGTGGTACGACGGCGATGTGGGTGAGAGACCGCCTGGGCGGGCTGTGGCGTGACGAGGACTTCGCTGACTGGTACCCGCGCGACGGCCGCCCGGGGCTCTCGCCCGCCCAACTGGCCACCGTCTGCGTGCTCCAGTTCCTGCTCGGCCTGTCGGACCGGCAGGCGGCCGAAGCGGTTCGCTGCCGCATCGATTTCAAATACGCGCTGGCCATGGAACTGGACGATCCTGGCTTCCACCACAGCGTGCTGTCCGACTTCCGTGAGCGTCTCGCCGAGGACGGCCGGGCCGACCGTCTCCTCGACCTCGCGCTCGAAAGCCTGAAGGAGGCCGGTCTCGTCCGCGAACGCACCACGCAGCGCACGGACTCCACCCACGTCCTGGCCGCGGTGCGCGACCTGACCCGGCTGGAACTGGTCACTGAGGCAGTCCGCGCCGCACTGGAAGAGCTGGCCGGCACCGCTGATCACCTGCTGGCCGATCTGGTCGACGAGGAGTGGGGGCGCCGCTACGGCCGCCCGGTCCGTCTGGGCAAGAACCCCACCCGCCCCAAGACCAGGATCCTCGCCACCGGAGGCGACGCCCTCCGGCTGATCGAGTACCTCGGGCAGCACGGGCCGGACCGTCTGTCCGGTCCCCGGGTCCAGGCATTGCGGCAGATCATGGTGCAGAACTACTACCGCGCCGGGGCCGGCCGCCTGCGCTGGCGCACCGCCGAGGACGGCGGGCTGCCGTCCTCGGCGGTCGCGGTCGTCTCGCCCTACGACCCGACGGCCCGCTACGCGCGCCGTGGCGACACCCGGTGGCAGGGGTTCGTCGCGCACGCCACCGAGACCTGCGATCCCGACGGCGTCAACGTGATCACCGATGTGGCCACCACCGACGCCACCGGCTACGACGCGAAGGCGCTGCCCGGCATCCACACCCGGCTCAAGCATCGCGGGCTGCTGCCCGCCGAGCACCTGGTCGACGGCGGTTACACCTCCCTGGTCCATCTGGAACAGGCAGCCCGCGAACACCAGGTGACGGTCACCGGACCACTGCCGGTCAACACCACCCGCCAGAACCGCAGGAACAACGGCTTCGGTCGCGACGACTTCCACATCGACTTCAACCGCCGCCAGGTCACCTGCCCGCAGGGCGAGACCAGCGCGGGATGGCACGGCCCCTACCCAGCCTCCTCACCCACCGCGGCACCTATGATCGTGGCGCGGTTCACCAAGAGCCAGTGCCGTCCCTGCCCGGCCCGCACCCGCTGCACGACCACCGCCGACAGAGCCCGGAGCGTGGGCTTTCCCCCGCGAGAACTCCGTGACCTGCAACTCCGCGTCCGCGCCGAGCAACAAACACCCGAATGGCAGGCCCGCTACGCGCTCCGCTCCGGAGTGGAAGGCACCATCAACGAGCTCGCCCACGGACACGGCATGCGCCACTGCCGCTACCGGGGACAACGCAAAGCCCACTTACAGCACGTGTTCACAGCCATCGCCGCGAACATCGAACGCCTCAGCCGACGGCCGACGCCCGGAGAAACAACCCCGCCACGGCCGCCGACCGCCTTCCAGAACTACCTGGACCAGCACCAGATCCCCCGGCCGAGGTCTTGGCGGTCCGCCAGAGACTGAGCAGACCACCAAGATCCCCGACAGAGTCAGCGTCCGTCACCGTTCCGGGCCCCTCGCCGTATCGCTCGGTCAGCTCTGGCGGCGTACCGACAGCAGGTCTTCCAGCTGCTCCTCGCGCGCCTGCGCGGCGACGAACAGCAGCTCGTCGCCGGCCTCCAGGGTCTCCTCCTGGCTCGGCGTGAGCACCCGGGTGCCCCGGATGATCGTGACCAGCGAGGTGTCCTCCGGCCAGGCCACGTCCCCGACCTGCGTGCCCGCGATCGCGGACTCCGGTGGCAGCGTCAGCTCGACCAGGTTGGCGTCGCCGTGGCTGAAGCGCAGCAGCCGTACGAGATCGCCGACGCTCACCGCTTCCTCGACCAGCGCCGACATCAGACGCGGCGTCGAGACGGCGACGTCCACGCCCCACGACTCGTTGAAGAGCCACTCGTTCTTCGGGTTGTTGACCCGGGCCACCACCCGCGGTACCCCGTACTCGGTCTTCGCGAGCAGCGAGACGACCAGGTTCACCTTGTCGTCGCCGGTCGCCGCGATGACCACGTTGCACCGCTGAAGCGCCGCCTCGTCGAGCGAGGTGATCTCGCAGGCGTCCGCGAGCAGCCACTCCGCGAGCGGGACCCGCTCCACCGAGATGGCGGTGGGCGCCTTGTCGACGAGGAGCACCTCGTGCCCGTTCTCCAGGAGCTCGCCCGCGATGGAACGGCCCACCGCGCCGGCCCCGGCAATCGCCACGCGCATCAGTGACCGCCTTCCTCGGGGCCCTGGGCGAACGCCGCCTCGACCTTTTCGACCTCGTCGGTACGCATCATCACGTGCACCAGATCGCCTTCCTGGAGCACCGTTTGGGAGGTCGGCAGGACCGCCTCGCCCAGCCGGGTGAGGAAGGCGACCCGTACGCCGGTCTCCTCCTGCAACTTGCTGACCTTGTGGCCGATCCACGCCGTCGAGGTGTGCACCTCGGCCAGCTGGACGCCACCGCTCGGGTCACGCCACAGGGGCTCCGCGCCGGACGGCAGCAGCCGCCGCAGCATCTGGTCGGCGGTCCAGCTCACCGTGGCGACCGTGGGGATGCCGAGACGCTGGTAGACCTCCGCGCGCCGCGGGTCGTAGATCCGCGCCGCCACGTTCTCGATGCCGAACATCTCGCGCGCCACCCGGGCCGCGATGATGTTGGAGTTGTCGCCGCTGGAGACCGCCGCGAACGCGCCGGCCTCCTCGATGCCCGCCTCGCGCAGGGTGTCCTGGTCGAAGCCGACGCCGGTGACCCGGCGGCCGCCGAAACCGGACCCCAGGCGGCGGAAGGCCGTCGGGTCCTGATCGACCACGGCGACGGTGTGCCCCTGCTGTTCCAGGGCTTGCGCGAGAGCGGCTCCCACTCGCCCGCAGCCCATGATGACGATGTGCACGTCCCCTTACCCCGCACTCCTGGTCGCCCCGATGACCTGCGCAAACACCCTGCTCACTACTTCCTTCTCGGCTAGCCGGGCAACAGCGTGGCAACAGAAATCCACGTTGCCGCCTGATGAGCTTATGCGGCCCGCCCGGGGATGCACTCATGCAGTGCCCGTATCGCGGACACAGCATGGGGGAGGCGGGTGCGCCTTATCCGGACAGAGCGCTTACGATCCTCTGCGTGTCCAAACTGACCGACGTGCCCAAACGGATCCTGATCGGCCGGGCGCTGCGCAGCGACAAGCTGGGAGAAACGCTCCTCCCTAAGCGCATCGCACTTCCCGTCTTTGCCTCCGACCCGCTCTCGTCCGTTGCGTACGCGCCTGGAGAAGTGCTCCTGGTGCTGTCCGTGGCGGGTGTGTCGGCGTACCACTTCAGCCCCTGGATCGCGGTCGCGGTCGTGGTGCTGATGTTCACCGTGGTCGCCTCCTACCGGCAGAACGTGCACGCCTATCCGAGCGGCGGTGGTGACTACGAGGTCGCCACCACCAACCTCGGGCCGAAGGCGGGACTCACCGTCGCCTCCGCGCTGCTCGTCGACTACGTCCTGACCGTGGCCGTCTCCATCGCCTCCGGCATCGAGAACCTCGGCTCCGCGATCCCCTTCATCGTCGAGCACAAGGTGCTCTGCGCGGTCGCCGTGATCGTGCTCCTGACGCTGATGAACCTGCGCGGCATGAAGGAGTCGGGCAAGCTCTTCGCCATCCCGACGTACGTCTTCGTCGCCGGTGTCTTCCTCATGATCGCCTGGGGGGCCTTCCGCGGGCTCGTGCTCGGCGACGCCATGAAGGCGCCGACCGCGGACTACACGATCAAGGCCGAACACCAGGGCCTCGCGGGCTTCGCCATGGTCTTCCTCCTGCTGCGCGCCTTCTCCTCCGGATGTGCGGCGCTCACCGGCGTCGAGGCGATCAGCAACGGCGTCCCCGCCTTCCGCAAGCCGAAGTCGAAGAACGCCGCCACGACGCTCGCCCTGATGGGCGGCCTCGCCGTCACCATGTTCTGCGGCATCATCGTGCTCGCCATGACCACCCACGTCCGGATGGTGGAGAAGCCCGCCGAGGACCTGCTGCACAACGGCTCGCCGCTCGGCTCGGGCTATGTCCAGAACCCGGTGATCTCCCAGGTCGCCGAGGCCGTCTTCGGCAACGGCAGCTTCCTGTTCATCGTGCTGGCCGCGGCCACCGCGCTCGTCCTCTTCCTCGCCGCGAACACCGCGTACAACGGCTTCCCGCTGCTCGGCTCGATCCTCGCCCAGGACCGCTACCTGCCGCGCCAGCTGCACACCCGCGGCGACCGCCTCGCGTTCTCCAACGGCATCGTGCTGCTCGCCGGCGCGGCGGTCCTGCTCGTCGTGATCTACGGCGCTGACTCGACCCGGCTGATCCAGCTCTACATCGTCGGCGTCTTCGTCTCGTTCACGCTCAGCCAGACCGGCATGGTCCGGCACTGGAACCGTCACCTGGCCACCGAGACCGACCAGGCCAAGCGCCGCCACATGGTCCGCTCGCGTGCGATCAACGCGTTCGGCGCGTTCTTCACCGGCCTGGTCCTCGTGGTCGTCCTCGCCACCAAGTTCACCCACGGCGCCTGGGTCGCGCTGCTCGGCATGGTCATCTTCTACGGAACGATGACCGCGATCCGCAAGCACTACGACCGCGTCGCCACCGAGATCGCCGCGCCCGACGAGCCCTCCGACGACAGCCTGCGCCCCTCCCGGGTGCACTCGATCGTGCTGGTCTCCAAGGTTCACCGCCCGACCCTGCGCGCCCTGGCCTACGCCAAGCTGATGCGCTCGGACCAGCTGGAGGCCCTATCGATCTCGGTCGACCCGGCCGAGACGAAGGCGCTCAAGGAGGAGTGGGAGCGGCGCGGCATCAACGTACCGCTCAAGATCCTCGACTCGCCCTACCGCGAGATCACCCGGCCGATCATCGAGTACGTACGGGGTCTGCGCCGCGAGAGCCCGCGCGACGCGATCAGCGTATTCATCCCCGAGTATGTCGTCGGTCACTGGTACGAGCACCTGCTGCACAACCAGAGCGCGCTGCGACTGAAGGGCCGCCTCCTGTTCACCCCCGGCGTGATGGTGACCTCCGTCCCCTACCAGCTGGAGTCCTCGGAGGCCGCCAAGAAGCGGGCCCGCAGGCGGGCGGACTGGAACGCGCCGGGCGCGGTGCGCCGCGGCCCGGTGTCCCGCCCGAAGGAGCCGAGCAACAAGGGCTGAGCGGGGCGGCGCCGGGCGGGGGCCGGTCCGGCGCCGGACCGGGCGGTGCCTGTGGCGGGCGGCCGGGCGACACCCACGTAGACTGGTGGGCTGTTCACCCGGCCGCCGCCGTTTCCTCCCTCAACCCTGGAGTCACCCACCCATGCAGCACAACGCATCCGAGCCGTCGGCGTCTGAGCCTTCGCCGTCGTCGCTGGTCGGGGAGGAGTACGAGGTCGAGGTCGGCCCCGTCGCGCACGGTGGCCACTGCATCGCCCGCACCGCCGAGGGCCGCGTCCTGTTCGTACGCCACGCCCTGCCCGGCGAGAAGATCGTCGCCCGCGTCACCGAGGGCGAGGCCGACTCGCGCTTCCTGCGCGCGGACGCGGTACGGGTCGTCGAGGCGTCCAAGGACCGCGTCGAGGCCCCGTGCCCCTACGCCGGCCCCGGCAAGTGCGGCGGCTGCGACTGGCAGCACGCCAAGCCCGGCGCGCAGCGCCGCCTCAAGGGCGAGGTCATCGCCGAGCAGCTACAGCGCCTCGCGGGCCTCACCCCGGAGGAGGCCGGCTGGGACGGCACGGTCATGCCGGCCGAGGGTGACAAGCTTCCCGCGGGCCAGGTCCCGGCGTGGCGCACCCGCGTCCAGTACGCGATCGACGACGAGGGCCGGGCGGGCCTGCGCAAGCACCGCTCGCACGACGTGGAGGCCATCGACCACTGCATGATTGCCGCTCCCGGCGTGACGGAACTGGGCGTCGAGAAGCGCGAGTGGCCGCAGCTGGCCACGGTGGAGGCGATCGCGTCCTCGGGCTCGCACGACCGCCAGGTCGTCCTGACCCCGAACCCCGGCGGCCGTCTGCCCCTGGTCGAACTCGACAAGCCGGTCTCGGTCCTCCGGGTCGAGGAGAAGGACGGCGGAGTCCACCGCGTGCACGGCCGGGCCTTCGTCCGCGAGCGCGCGGACGGGCGCACCTACCGCGTCGGCATGGGCGGCTTCTGGCAGGTCCACCCGCAGGCACCCGACACCCTGGTGAAGGCGGTCATGCAGGGCCTGATGCCGCGCAAGGGCGAGATGGCGCTCGACCTGTACTGCGGCGTGGGCCTGTTCGCGGGCGCGATCGCGGAGCGCGTCGGCGAGACCGGGGCGGTCCTCGGCATCGAGTCCTCCAAGCGCGCGGTGGAGGACGCCCGCCACAACCTGGCGGATCTGCCCCGGGTCCGCATCGAACAGGGCAAGGTCGACCAGGTCCTGCCCCGCACCAAGATCAGCGAGGCGGACCTGATCGTCCTGGACCCGCCCCGAGCGGGCGCCGGCAAGCAGACGGTGAAACACCTCGCAGCCCTGGGCGCCCGCCGCATCGCCTACGTAGCCTGCGACCCGGCCGCCCTCGCCCGCGACTTGGCGTACTTCGCGGAGGCGGGATACAAGCCGCGGACGTTGCGGGCGTTCGATCTGTTTCCGATGACCCATCATGTGGAGTGCGTCGCCATCCTCGAACCCATCGCAAAGGCCGCCTGACCTGCGGTTTTGTCGATGGGCATTATGTGCGGTGCGGGCGTTACGGGCGATATCTTGACGCTGAAATGACGCTCGTGACGCTCGTTTGACGCTCGTTCTGATGGGGCGTCAGGCGCATCCGCGGGCAGGTCAGGCCCTGTCAAGGTGGCAACCGCCGGTGGGGCGACGAGGGCTGGCGACGCTGAGCACCGACCGGCTGAGTCCTGCTGGTCAGATGTCGCAGAAGAGACCAGTCAGCGCGGTGACCTGCGGGGTCTTGCTGTCGTAGGTCGTTGACCTGCATGAATGCCCTTTCGGTTGTTTCATGCTCGTGCTGGCTGATGTGGCCGGAAGTCCCAGGAAAGTCCCAGAGAACTCCCACCGGACGGGAGCCACTCTTTCGGCTCTGTACAGGGCATACGGGTGCTCTGTGGGCTGGTGATCGTGGATCGACGGTCTGGCCCGAATGAACGGCAACGCGCACTGCTCGAGCGGCTCGCGGCCGGTGAGGAGCGTCCCGCCGCCTGGCGCCGGAGGATTGGCGGTCGGCTTATGCCTTGCGTGATCGAGGGTTGTTAAGGATCAGTCGGGGTGGTGCGGAAGCGCTCGTGAAGGTCACCGAGAGTGGTCGCCACTACCTTCGACACGGTCATCGCCCTGAGGAGCCGACGTCGGCTGAAGGGGGCGACCGGGCGGCATTCGCCGGGCCTGCTGGGCGCGGGCGTAGCTCCGTATCCTACGCCGAACGGCCCGTCGCTCGTGCGCGACGAGCCACGGCGACCGAGTTGGTCGAGCGGCTGCTCGCCGAGGGGCGTGTCCGTGTCACCGAGGAATGAACCCAAATCCCCAGGAGACGGAAGGTCGAGTCCGTCGGAAAGATACCTGTAACCGGCGCCGCACCCTGGGACGGCTTAGTGAAATGGTCGATGCAGCTCGATCCGGTCGGGGTGATCGGCGAGCCGGGCGCGGACCTTGCGGGAGCGGTGGGCGGAGTGGCCGTCCAGGACAAGGTGGACCTTGTGCGTGAAGTGTCCGGCGAGGCGGTCCGGGAAGCGGCACATCATGTCGGCGTCGAAGGTCTCGGTGAAGACCATGAAGTGCATGCGGCCCTTGGTGCTGATCGCCGACGTAGCGTTGACGGAGAACCGGTTGCCTGTGCGGCGCACGATCGGGGTGCGTCCCTCCTCGCCCCAGGTTCGGCCGGTGACCTGGTCGGAGCGGATTCCGACCTGGTCGGCGAAGAGCGCCTCGCTCCCCTCGGTCTTCGCCTTGGCGCGGATCGCCAGCCACGTCTCTTCCTCCCACACCCGCACCGCCTCGGGACTCTGCTCGATGGCCCGCTTGTCCGGGCGCTGGAACGAGAGGCCCCAGCGGCGCAGGTACTTGCCCACGCCCTGCTCGGTCGTTGCCGATGCATGGCATCGGCTTGACTCTCCCTTGGGGCCGGGTCTCTAGGGTTGTTGCCGCATACGTATGCGACGGGGGAGTGTTTGCATGGGCGAGGGCGGCGGGGGCGGCAAGGTCCCCGAGATGGTGCTGCAGATCAGGACCGCGGATATCAAGAGCGCCGCGCCGGTGTTCCAGGAGCAGGCCAAGAATCTGAGCGAGGCGTTGACCACGCTGATCACCACGCTGGACGGTCTGGGTAAGCCCTGGGGTGAGGACAAGCAGGGCAAGGAGTTCGAGGACGTCTACGCGCCGGTGCAGAAGAAGATCGAGAGCGCGACGGGCATCCTTGTCCTGGGTCTCACGAGCATCCATGAGGCGTTGGTCGACCTGTCCGACGGTCATGTCGACAACGACAAACTGATCGAGGGCATGTTCACCAAGGTGAAAGTTCCCCACCAGGACAGCGGCGACAGTGCGGGGGAACGTTGAGCGTCGAGGACACAGCCAAGCACATCCTCCTGAAGATGGGCCTGTGGTGGCCCGACGCCAACTCCGGGACGCTACGCAGCGCGGCATCGGCCTGGCGGACATTCGCCGACTCGGTCGACGACGTACGCGGTCCGACGAACACAACGGCGCGCTCGCTCATCCACCAC
The DNA here is from genome assembly GCF_040651795.1 of Streptomyces sp. NPDC048361. NCBI lineage: Bacteria > Bacillati > Actinomycetota > Actinomycetes > Kitasatosporales > Streptomycetaceae > Streptomyces > Streptomyces sp. NPDC048361. The sequence continues at coordinate 121,233 of NZ_JBEZKW010000013.1, read as the reverse complement.
AACAAGGGCGAATCGATCGAGGCGTTCGACACGTTCTGGTCCCAGTACGCCAAAGACAAGGACGCCGGCTGGCTGGGCGATCTGGCTGTCTCGGCCCGGGCAATGGCCAAGTTTCTGGACAAGTTCGCCGACGCCATCGACGACGCGATCCACAAGCTCTGGGAACACATCGCCATCGACGCGGTCGTGATCGCCGCCGGCGTCACCGCCGCCATCCTCACCGCCGGCATCGCCTCCGGAGCGGCCACGGTGGCCGCGGATGCCGTCATCGAACTCGGCGCCACGCTTGGTGTCGCGGTGTCCGCCACCGTGGCCGAGATCGTCGCGGAGACCGTGGTCACGGCAGCGTTCGCCGGCGTCGAGAACGTGACCATCGACGCCGCGGTGGCCCAGCCCTTGAACATGGCGGCGGGTTTCCAGCACGGCTTCAACCTGGACGAGGTCAACCGGGCCGCTGAGGACGGCATGCTCTACGGTGGCGCGCTCGGCGCGGGCAGCGGTGTGCTGCGGGCCGGGGCGAGCCCCTCCATGGCGGATCAGCTGATGCGCGTGCCATCGCTGCGCCCCGACCTGGTGGATCTGGGGACGGCCGCCCGGAACAGCGATCGCATCCCCTGTGTGGGCGAGCCGATCGATGTGGCCACGGGCGCGATGCTGATGACGGCCACCGACCTCACCCTGCCCGCCACCCTGCCGCTCATCTTCCAGCGCACGCACCTGTCCTCCTACCGCGGTGGCGTCTGTTTCGGACCCACCTGGATATCGACGTTGGACGAGTGCATGCAGATCGACGGCGAGGGTGTCGTGTTCGCCTCCGCCGACGGCATGCGCCTGGTCTACCCCGTCCCCAAACCAGGCGTGCCCACCCTGCCGGTGACCGGTCCGCGCTGGCCTCTCGAATGGGACGGCAAGCCGGACGGCGTCATGACTGTCACCGATCCGGACACCGGCATCACCCGTACCTTCACCACTCCCTTCCCGTCGGGATCGTTCGGCACCTTCCATCTCCCGGTAGACGCCTGGTCCGACCGCAACGGCATGCGCATCGACGTGGAGCGCACCACCGACGGCATCCCTATGGGCCTGCGCCACTCGGGCGGCTATTACGTTGCCGTCGACACCGAAGGCCCCCGCATCACCGCCCTGCGCCTGCTCGACCAAGCGCCGAACGCCTACACCTCGAACGCAACCCGCGAGGGCGGCACCGTCGTGATGCGCTATGGCTACGATGAAGCGGGCAACCTCAGCGAGGTCATCAACTCCAGCGGCCTGCCGCTCACCTTCGCCTACGACGACGCCGGCCGCATGACCAAGTGGACCGACCGCAACGGCACCTGGTTCACCTACGTCTATGACGAGCGCGGCCGCGTCACCCGTACCGAGGGCATCGACGGCATTCTCTCGGGTTCGCTGACGTACGACGAGACCGCGCGCACCACGACCTACACGGACTCCTTGGGCCGCCGCTCGACCCACCGCTGCAACGCCGAGGGAATGGTCGTCGAGGAGACCGGCCCGCTCGGTCACACCACCCGCACCGATTGGGACGATCGCGGCGACAAGCCGCTGACGATCACGGACCCACTGGGACGGACCACGCGGTACACCTATGACGAAGCCGGCGCCCTCATCGAACTCACCCTGCCCGACCGGTCCGTCGCGCGGGCCGCGTACAACGCCCTGGGACAGCCGGTCGAGGTCATCGACCCAGGCGGCGTGACCTGGCGTCACACCTACGACGCCGCAGGAAACCTGCTCACGACGACGGACCCGCTCGGCGCCGAAACGCGGTGCACCTACGACGAGTCCGGGCATCTGGTCGCCGTGACGGATGCCCTCGGCCACACCCGGGCGGTCGTACCGAACGCGGCCGGACTCCCACTGGCCGTGACCGACGAGCTGGGCCACTCCACGGCTGTGCGCCGTGACGTCTGGGGCCGTGTCGTGCAGGCGACCGACCCGATGGGCCACGTCGTTCGCATGCGCTGGACGGTCGAGGGCAAGCCGGAGTGGCACGAGCACGCCGACGGCAGCCGGGAGTCGTGGACGTGGGACGGCGAAGGCAACCCCCTCACCCACACCGACGCGGCAGGCAACCTGACCAGCTACACAGCGGGTCCCTTCGACGTACCGGCCACCCGCACCGACCCCGACGGCAAAACTTACGCCTTCGCCTACGACACCGAACTCCGCCTGACCGAAGTCACCAACCCGCAAGGTCTCAGCTGGTCGTACGCCTACGACGACGCGGGCAGGCTGGTCGCGGAAACAGACTTCAACGGCCGGACGCTGGCCTATGCCCACGATGCGGCGGGGGGTCTGGTCGCGCGCACGAACGGGGCGGGCGAGACGCTGGCGTTCACCCGGGACGCGATGGGGCGCGTCACCGAGCAGCGGTCGGACACAGGCGAGGCGACCACGTATGAGTACGACGCGACGGGCGAGCTCGTCCGCGCTGTCAACGCAGACGCCGACGTAGTCACCCGGCGCGATGCGCTCGGTCGTGAACTCGCCGAAACTGTCAACGGCCGAACGACGGCCTTCGCATATGACCCGCTGGGACGGCGGACCCGTCGGGTCACCCCCTCGGGTCTGGTGTCCGAGTGGACCTACGACGCAGCCGGGCGTCACACCCAACTGGCCACAGAGCACGGCAAGTTGAGTTTCACATACGACGCATCGGGCCGCGAGACCGAACGCCGTATCGGCCGCGACGTGGCGCTCCGTCAGACCTGGGACACAACCGACCGGCTCACGGCCCAGACCTTGAAGTCGGGAGGTGCCGACGCTGACCGCCTCCTCCAGCACCGTGCGTACACCTACCGTGCGGACGGCTACCTGACCGAGATCCGCGAACTCACCTCCGGCACACGGAAGTTCGATCTGGACGTGATGGGGCGCGTCACGGGCGTCCGGGCCCATGGGTGGTCCGAGACGTATGCCTACGACGCGATGGGCAACCTGTCGCAGGCGATCGCGCCCGCCCACGAGTCCGTCGGAGACCGCGAGTTCGACGGTGCCCTCATACGCCGAGCCGGCCGCACGACGTACGAGCACGACGCCCAGGGCCGCCTGACCCGCAAGACCCGCAAGCTCCTCAACGGACAGCGGCACACCTGGACATACGTCTGGAACGCGGAGGACCGGCTGACAGAGGCCGCCACTCCCGACGGTACGCGCTGGCGGTACGCCTACGACCCCCTCGGCCGCCGCATCTCGAAACACCGAGTCGCCGACGACGGATCGACTGCCGAGCGCGCGGAGTTCACCTGGGACGTGGCTCGGCTCGCCGAACAGAGCGCGCCCGACGGCGGGTGCACCACCTGGGACTACGAACCGGGCACCCACCGCCCCCTAACCCAGACAGACCACAGGCCAGTGGTCCGCGAGGAGGGGGTGTCCTTCCTCTCCCTGCTGGTCGAAGACCCGCCGGCGGACTACACGCCCCATTTCCATGGGGTCATCACCGATGCCGTCGGCACCCCGGCTGAACTGATCTCACCCGAAGGCAAGCTGTCCTGGCAGCGCCGCACGAGTGTGTGGGGAACAAGGCTTCCTGCTCCTGCGAATGATGCCGAGACGGACTGCCCTTTGCGATTTCCGGGGCAGTACGCGGACTCGGAGACGGGACTGAGCTACAACCACTTTCGCTACTACGATCCCGAGATTTCCCGCTACGCAAGTCCTGATCCCCTCGGCTTGAAGGGCGGGCCGAACCCGTACTGGTACGGTCCCAACCCGCATGCGTGGATCGATCCGTATGGTTTGGCGCTCTGCCGCACACCCCCTCGAATGGAGGACGGAAACCCCAAACAGGGATGGCAGCATATCGATGAACGTCATATTGCGGGTAACAGCGCCTCAGGCCACGGTGATCTCCTACCGCCATCGACGACACGTGCGCAGGTCGAAGAAGCCGCACAAAAAATCATGGACGGAGGCACGCGAGTTTCCGACCCCAGTCGAACAATCCAGACATTCGAAAAGCGGATGATTGTGAATGGAATGAGAGCCCGTTTCCGACTCGTCGTAGATTCTTCTGACGGAAACAGGATCATCACATTCTTCCCTGTTGGAAGGAGCTTTACCCCTTGATCGATTTCAGGTTCTCCGTGCGGCCGGGGCAAGGCGCCCCCAGCGGGTTTGACCTGGGCGACCTGGTCTGCAAGGGCGATCTTGGGGAAGCCTCCAGCGTCGGACATGTCCCGGATCAGGGCATGATGATTTACCTATCCGTGACGCAGCTGCTCGATGACCTCGGGGCTTTCCTTGTCGGCGCAGGAAAAACGCTGACCTTCACGGGAGTCGACACGTCCTTCGAGTTGGTGTTCCGGCAGGGGAAGAAGGAAATCTCCGTGGCGTGGAAGAACGGGGCGATTGCCAGGGTCAGCCGCAGCGATCTCGCGGAGTCCGTGGCCGAAGCCGCGTCGGAACTGGCGGATTGGGGGCTCGCGTTGCTTCCCTCGCAGGATGCGGTCAAGGTCGACTATCTTGCTGCACTGAACAATTTCCTAACGACGGCGGTCCGCTCATGATGGCCTCGTGTCAACGGGTAGCTCGATGCCTACTGGCACTGTCATCCAGGCAGGGCTCCGACATATTGATACGCAACGCAAAGGGTTCTATTCGAGGGTGTAGCGGACGAGGGAGCCCGCCGCAGTGGCAGCGGATTATGTGTGGTTGCCGTTGACGGCGGTGGAAGAATCTGCGGGTTTCGGCGGCGAGTTGGGCCTGGTCTCGGGCCTGATGGTGCATGGGCAGGCTGCGCTTGAGGTTGGCATTGACCAGCTCGTCCTCCGACGGTGAGTTTCAGGCGGGTACGACGGTGCTCAAGGCCCACGGCCTCACCTCGGGCGAGTTCCTGGAGTGGATGGACGCGGCGTTCGCGTCCGACGACTCCCGCCCGCTGCTCGCCGCGCACCCGGAGCACTACGTGATGGGCACCGAGGCGCTCGGGGCGCGCGTGGTGGAGAACATCGGCCCCCACGTCTGTAGTGGACGGGGGCCAGTTCGTCTTGTCGCTCGCCTTGTCGGCGGACGAAGATAGCGATTGCTAACTCTTGTTGGACGCCTGGGAAGAAGCGGCTGTTGGTTGGGGGCCTTTTGGTCTCGGGGGTGAGGTCGATGACCCAGCCTTCGGTGCAGGTGCGCCGCAGATAGGACCGCATACCTTGGAAGCCAGCGCCGCGGATGAATCCGCCGGTGCTGACGAAGCAGACGACGCCGTGGCGGTGATCGCCATGTTGGTCGAAGACTTTGTGAGTGGCCCAGCGCCAGAAGTAGGTGCACAGGCTTTTCAGTTTGTTCTCGTATACGCCTGCTGCACCGCGCAACCGAAAGTCGTCCAGGGGTGGGGCCCCGCGGCCTGGTGAGCCCTTCTCTATCCATCCGCCCTGGCCTTCTGCTTGTTCGCGGTGGGGAGGGTTGCCGATGACGACGGTGATGCGTTCGTTGCGCTGGATAGTGCTTGCTGCCTCCGCGTCGTCACGTAAAGGCCCCCACAAGGCGCCATGGCGATCGAAGAGTTCACTGGGCCGCCACAGGTCGGCGAGGGTGTCGGCCAAGTGCAGGCGCATGTCCCGCAGCCGGACCCGGGCATTGAGATGCCGCAGCATCTGACCGACGCGCATCTGAGCGACGGCGAAGGCGCCCATCTGCTTCTCGAACCCGATCAGCCGACTTGCGAGTTCCTGCACGGATTCGGCGCGGAAGCCCTCGTTGCCACCCTCGGATTGTCTGCGGGCGACGAGGTCGATGACGCCGGTGAGGAAGGTGCCAGTTCCCATCGAAGGGTCGATGTGGACACACCAGGGTCGGCGAAGCCATCTGGGCAATCCAATGTGTTGGCCAGGAGCTCGTCAACAAGCCGGATCATCTCTGTCACCAGCGGGGCTGGGGTGTAGTAGGTGCCGGAGTCCTTGCGCAGGTCGGCGTCGTACTACTGCAAGAAGTGCTCGTAGAGATGGATGTGGAAGCCAGGGTCGCTGGTGAGGGCATTTTTCCAGTCGATGGCATCAATGACGCGGACGAGCATGTCCAAGCTGTCACGGAATTCTCCCTCGACCTGATCAGTGAGGATCTGTAACGCGCGGCCCATGACGGAGTGCTCAGCCCCAAGGCGTCGGCCTACCTCGTGCAAGCTCATGCCGATCAATGCTTTGTTCTTGTCGCCAGCGGTGTCTGAGCTGGCGAGCAAGAGGGCGAAGGTGACGGACTGGGCATATCGATCAGCGAAGGTGGCGCGCTTGTCCCGGCTGTCCGTGGTCGGGAAGAGGTCAACCTCAAGCGTGGACGCCAGGTCGGTGAACGGGCGCCGGTGACGTGGAAGGCCCGCTTCGGCATCGAGACGGTCGTGGACAGCATCACGCAGGAGAGTGCACAGTGGAGCGATTTGGCCGACCACTTCTCGCATGGACGTCAGCGGCTGGGGTTGCCAGCTGAAGAAGGCGACGAGCATGGCCTCGAAGGCGGCCTCAGTGGCGACCGGTAGCCGTAGGCGGGAGCCGGCGCTGCGCAGATCACCCTCGAAGTGGATGGTGTCGCCGTACTGCCGACCTGAGCGGTACATGATCCAGGTCTGACCGTTCGTTAGATCAGGTTGGGCAGTTTCGCCATGCCTTCCCACTGACGACGGTCGCGCTGGTTCAGACCGCCGGGATGGATCACGCTCTTGTCGGGGCTCTTCAGCTCGATGTAGCCGACGATGTTGCGCGGCGATTTCCCGATCCGCACTGCCAGGTCAGGGCGTATCCGATGCGCGGCGATGGCGACCTCGGCATGTAGGCCCGCCTGCAGCCCCAACACCCCTGCCGCTTCGACGAGAAGGGTTTCTACTGCTCGGCGGATCGCGGCTTCCTTCTGCCCGTGCAGCAATGCCTGCTTACAGGTCGAACCGAAATCGCTGACGATGCTCCGAAACCGCTCCTTGCGCTGCATCTCGCCCCCCGAGGCCAGCACACGCCCGCATCTTCCTCAACTTACGGTAACCGTAACATCACTCCCCGTCGAGAGCGTCGCCTCGTCGAAAGGCCGAGTGCGCGTGCTGACGGTGCGGGCAGGGATTGGTTGCTGGTTCTGACAGTGTCAGACCTTCTCGGCCATGACTCGGGAGTGGTCCTCGGTGAGCATGGAGATGTCTTCGACATCGGACGTCAGGATTGTGACGCGGCCAGGCTGAGCAAGTGCGGTGGCGCAGAGCATGGCGTCGATGGCGTACTTGTGGCCGTGCAGTCCGGCCGTGCGCAGCAGGTTCGCCGCAGTCTGGGCGGTGGCCTGGGTGAGGGGCTCGACCCGCAGTCGGGATAGTGTCCATTTCAGCGCCGCGTCATTGATCCTGGGGTGGCTCACCTCGACCAGTACTGCGGCCGAGGTGACGACGGGCCAGTCGGCCTCGCGGGCGGCCGTGAGCCACTCCTGGACCTCGCGGTCGCGCTGGACGGCTTTGGCCAGGCCCTCGCTGTCCAGAATCAGAGCGCCGCTCACGCGGCCGCACCAGCCCCGGAGGAGGGGGTGCCGGTGAGCCTGGCCCGCTTGGCGGCCACGGCCTCCGGATCGGCAGGGCCGTTGACACTCTCGAAGTCGGCGATCAGCTCGTCCAGGCTGTCACGCTCGATCTGCCGCTGTGCAGCCTTCTCCAGGTAGGCAGACACGCCCCGCTTGCCGACCCGTTCGCGGATCGCCTGCAGGGTGCCGGCGGCGAGGGAGACGGAGATTCCACTGGTGGGCCCGTCGCCGGGGAGGAAGTCGGTGTCGTCGTCAGCCATAATGCGAGTATAGCATTTCGAATGCTATAAAGCGACGTCCTAGCTGATTCTCTGCTCGCGCGTTGGCCTGCGCAGCCACGAGCTGGAGAGGGTGTTCGTGCCGGGTCGGTCGTGCGGCAAGAGATCGCACGTAGCGCCCGTAACGCACACCGAACCCGGCCCGAACTGCTCTCGGTGCGACGCTGACCTGCGGCTTTCTTTCACATGTTTTTGATTCACATGTTTCCGATGACGCATCATGTGGAGTGCGTCGCCATCCTCGAACCCATCGCAAAGGCCGCCTGACCTGCGGTTTCTTGGCCTTCGCCCGCTATTCGACCTGTTTCCAGTCGAGTATCGGGTGAAGGCGTCCAGCGACCGCTTACTGCCTCTGACCTGCCGATTTGAGAAGGCATGGCGCAGTCTTCGTAGCAGCATGGGTGCGTTCGCGGGCGGCTGACGCTCAAATGACGCTTGCGCTGAAGCCTCATCACATGGACCCGGCCGCGCCCACGGGGTGGCCGGGTCCATGTTTCGGCCTCCGTCAATTCCAGTGCTGCGCTCGGCGGATCTGACCGCATGACGGCGAGGGCATGCGGATGCCCATCAGTGGCGTCCGTGACTCCCGACCGAAGAGCTGCCATGAGGCAGCTCGGCGGCGTCGACTCGATCGGCAACCCAAGTTCCTTGTCCCTGCGGGACAAGAGTGGGGGCGGAAAATGAACCAGAATGATTGCTGGTCGTGCGAAGCGGCAGAAGGGCCGCATGGTAGCGATCACCAAGTGTCGGAACTACGAGCTCGAAGACCTCCGGTGGCGCGAGGAGCTGTATCAATCTTGGCGCCTTGAGTGGGGGTGCACGGTGACCCGCTGACCCGCCCGCTGGCATTCTGGCCCAAGGCCGGCGCCTCTTGATGATCGCTTCTACGGACAGGTACGGACAGTTCCGTATCGCCCACGTGGGCAAGTCGAGGCGGGGGAAGCGGGCAGCGGACAATGAGCAGCAGCTTCGCATCACTCAAGTGAGGCAGCGTCACCACCCACTTGTCCTGACCGAGCTCTTGGATGCAGTTCCAGGCAACTTGCGAAGTCATTTGGTGGAGGAGGGGCAACAGGCCAAGGGGACCGGAGGGACGCTGCGAGTGGCGCTGCTTCGGCTGCGACCAGAGTTACGCCCGGTTGTTGACCCGATTGAAGGCTCTACGGAGCCCTGGAACTTTGGCCCGTCCTCAGCAGGCCAGGTCATTTCTTTGCAGCGACGCAACGATGGGTGCCACCCGCATGGCGGGCTTCAAGGCACAGACCCTTGCTGAGTGGGATGCCCCGGCAGAGGAGCTGTACGACGACTCGGTACCTTTGCAGTTTCTCGACCGGGTGACCGTGGCTCATGGACCGGACGGGCACGCGGACGCCGACGATGTGTCTCGGTGCCTTTGAGGAAGAGCACCCGCGCGCACATCCGGGCTCTGAGCGGCAACGAACCCCCTCGGGCTCAGCGCAACGCCCAACAACGTGCTGAGCGTTGAAGCCCAGTCGTGCGCATCGGTGAGGCTGTGACGGGCTGGAGTCACGTGGTGAGGAACCGTACCGGTTCCGCCAGGGCGGCGCGTGCCCCGTCGAAGTCGGACAGCCTGGCAGCGACGGTGGCTGTCGCCAGCCGTGGTGGCAGAGCGGCAGAGAACTTCAGTCCGCGAACAGCTCGCTGGTCGACTTCCGGAAGCACCAGAACCGAATCGGGTCCCGCGGCCTCTCGGGCGGCTCGCCACATGTCCGATGTCAGGTCCTCGCGCAGTCGGACGTAGCAGTCGGTCGGCCGCTGCACCGGGTCGGTGATAGCTGACAGCGTCGCTCCCAGTGTGGCGTTGGCGCGATAACCGGCCCAGGTCCACCAGCGGACGTCGTCGCCATGTCGTGCCACGAGTGTCCCACCGGGGTGGACCACGTGAGGTGCCTCCTCCTCGCGCCACTCCCGCATGCAGGCCTCCGCTCTCCCGGTGCGCGAGACGAGCGGATCGGCGCCGAGCAGTACGTCGCGCATCGCCCGGGTGAGGGCGTAGGACAAGCCGGTGAGCATGCCGCTCGACCACTTGGCGACGCCTCCACCGTCGACGGGCTCCACGAAGGCCCGCTTGCGGCCCCAATCGATGAAGGTCACCTGCCAGCTGCGGCCGGCAAGCAGCAGACGGCGCGGGCCAGGCCGCTCCTCGGTCAGCACGGAGGGATCCATTTGTCCGATCTCCGTGCGCCCGGACAGAACGGTGAACTGCGGGGGAGCGGTGAACGAGGCGGTCAGCTCGATGAAATGGCGCCGCCCGAAGCGGCGCTCCGCCTCGGGGCCGATGAACATCAGACCGCCATCGGATTCCAGGAATCCTTCGTCCACGAGGTGTCGCAGGATGGGGGCCGCCGAACGGTCGAAGGGGGCCAGCCCGTTCCACTGGTCGGGCCACAACTGGTCGCCCAGCTTGTGCTGTTGCAGAGTGGCGGCGAGGAGTTGCTGTGCGACGAGATGTCGTGGTTCGGGTGGCGCGACGACCGGTTCGACCCAGCCACGGCCCCAGAGCAGGAGCAGACCGGCGGCTTGCAGGAGGGCTTCCTTGCGTGTGGCCAGGAACAGGCAGTTGCGGGTGGACCCGGCCCTGCGTCCGGTACGGCCGACGCGTTGAAGGAAGGAGGCGACCGTGCCTGGGCAGTCGATCTGGATGACCCGGCCCAGGTCACCCACGTCGATGCCCAGTTCCAGGGTCGAGGTGGAGACGATGACGCAGTCGCGTGCCTCGGCGAACGCCTGTTCCGACCTGGCCCGCTCGTCCGCCGAGAGCGAGGCGTGCGACAGGAAGACCGTGACCTCGCGCGCACGCAGGGCCGCGCCGAGCTCCTCCACCTGGCGCCGGGAATCGCAGAACACCAAACGCTTCTCGCCTTTGTGCAGCGCCGCGATGACCTTGGCGGCGTTGGCGAGGGACCCCACGTAGTCGAGTTCGATGTCCCCAGGCGGCGGGTCGCTGATCTTGGGCGATCCCGAGTGGCCGTCAGACGTCGAGTGCGCCTGAGGGAGTTCGGGCGCGATGACCTGACCGGGGCGGCGGCCGGCCCCCGAGCCCTGGAACCAGGTGAGGAGTTGTCGGGGATTCCCGACGGTCGCCGAGAGCCCGATCCGCTGGATCGGCCGTCCTGTCACCCGTTCGAGACGCTCCAGAACCGCCAGCAGGTGCCAGCCCCGATCGTCGCCGGCGAATGCGTGCACCTCGTCCACGATGACGGACTTGATGCCGCCCAGTAGGTGGGCGTGGTCCGTCTTCACACCGATCAGCATCGCTTCGAGTGATTCCGGAGTGGTGAGAAGGATGTCGGGCCGATCGGTGCGGATGCGCCGACGCTGCGATTCCCTGGTGTCCCCGTGCCAGAGGGAAGCGGTGCGCCCCAGCCACTGGGCGTATGTGTCCACGCGGTTGACGAGGTTGTTGAGCAGCGCTTTGAGCGGGCAGAGGTACAGGACCGACGTCCCCGTCCAGCCCTGGGCCGACATGGCGGAGAGGACCGGAAGACAGGCGGCCTCGGTCTTCCCTCCGGCGGTGGGGGCGAGGAGGATGGCGTCCTCGCCGTCCATCACGGGATGGATCGCGGCCCGTTGCAGCGGACGCAGGTCCGGCCAGCCGAGCGTGTTCACCACGTGATGGAGGATGACGGGATGGAGCCGGTCGGCGGGGTCCGCGGTGGGGCCCATCACAGTTCCAGGTCGATATCCGCGGCAGACGGGGTACCGGCCAGGTTCCGTTCCACGTCCGTCAGTTCCTCGCTCGTCACCGTGAGTCGGTAGTGCCGGCGAGGGTCGAAGTCCTCGAACTGGTCGATGCGGTCCAGGACGTCACCGACGAGTTTCTTGAGAAAGAGCCGGGGTGCGACTCCGGTCTTTCCGCCGAGGGCGCCGCCCACGGCTCGGGCGAGGTCGGCGATGTACGCGTCGTCGGCCAGTGCCTCGATCCGGTCGGGGGCGGTGGCGCCTGCCGCGTACAGGTCGCGGATGTTCATCCCGAGGTCGGTCAGTGACTCCTGGGTGAAGCCGCTCAGCCGTACCTGGACGGCGCGCGGGTTGTCGAAGCGCGGGTCCGTCGTGAAGTCCGTGGCAAGGCGCTGGGCCAGTGGAGCGAGCCGCTGTACACCCTGCTGGCCGTCGTAGAAGGCGGGTGTTCCGGTAATGACCAGGTAGAGGCCTGGGAATCGTCCCGAGTGGATCTCGTCGATGAGCTGGCGCAGCGCGTTGAGTGCCTTGTCCCGGGCGTCGGACCGTACCCGCTGGAGCGTTTCCACCTCGTCCAGTACGACGAACAGCCCCCGGTGTCCTGAATCCCGCAGGACGGTCAGCAGGCCTTGCAGGAAGCCCAGGGCGCCGAAGTGGTCCAGGTCCCCGCGGACGCCGGCGGACCGGCGGGCTGTTGATGCGACGTGGGGCTGGCCGCCGAGCCAGGCGAGGACGGCCGCCGCGGTCGGCTCGTCGCCCTCGGCGAGCGCAGTCCGGTATCCGCGCAGCGCCGTGGCGAACGCGGGGGCATGCCGGGACACCTCGCTCAGCCGGGCGGCGAGCAGCCGCTCCACCTCTCCGCTCAGCTCGTCCTCGCTCGCCCCGGCGGCCAGGGCGTCCTCTTCGAGCGCGTAGAACCAGGCATCCACGACCGGCCGGAGGGCGCTGGGCGGAAAGCTCGTGGTGGCGAGCCGCTCGGTGAGACGCCGGTAGACGGTCTCCAGCTTGTGCAGCGGGGTTTCGGTCTCCGAGATCTGGATCTCCGCCACGGCGAAGTTGCGCTGCTTGGCGCGCTCACCGAGCCAGCGCGTGAAGAAGGTCTTACCGGATCCGTACTCGCCGCGGACGGCCTTGAACACCGAGGCACCGGAGGCGACAGCGTCGAGTTCCGCGTCGAGGGCGGCCTCGAAGCGGTCCAGCCCGGTGGCGAGCAGGTCCAGGCCGCTCTCGGGGACGGCGCCGCGACGCAGTGCGTCGATGGCGGTGCGCCGCCGGGCGGCGGAGACGGCGGAGGTGCGGGGAACGGTCACGGTCCCCATTGTTCCATTCGCGGTCGCCCGCCCTCCGTGCCCGAAGTCACCGCTGGCGCAGGGCTCCGTAACCGAGGCTGGACGTCAGGTAGGTGACGAAGTCACCGCTCTTCGCGGACTTGTCCGGCCCCCACTTCTTCTCCTTCTGGAAGTTCTCGAACTGCTCCTTGAGTGCCTGCCACAGGGATTCGAGGCGGGCAGGGCTCGGGAAGACACCCTCGCGGGCGGCGTTGCCGAGCGAGTCCGGCCTGTTGAACACCTTGCCCAGGAGGTCGACGGCACCGAGCATCGCCAGGTGGAAGTGGAGGTTGGTGTATTCCGAGCGCGAGATCGGCTCGGACCTCGACTGGAGGAAGTCGTCGACGTGGCGCTGGGCCTTGGCGAGCCACAGGTAGACCGGGAGTTCGGTCTTGTCGGAGAAGACACGTCCGTAGTCGGAGTCGGACTTCAGCAGGCTCGACGGACGGGCGCGGGCGTAGTCGGGGCGCCCCAGTGCCATGGCCATCACCGACTGCGCCAGGAGCGGGATGCTGATGATGCGGTCGGCCGGCTTGCCCTGGTTCCGGTAGAAGTTCTTGCGGCGGTCGTAGAACCAGTCGTGTTCGAGGAAGTACGACTCGATCTGGCGCTGGATGTCGTCGGTGGCCCGGAGCGAGGCGACGGGCACGGTGGTCTGCCGGTTGGTGGCACGGATCACCGCGTCGCGGGCGGCCTGGTCCGCGGTGACGAGGATGCGGACCTGGACGAGCCTGTTGAACACGGGGTCGGAGGGATCGGCGACGTACCGCTCGCGCAGCGTCTCGTGGAGGGTGTACGAGGTCTGGAGGCCGTTCACGATCTGCACGTCGGAGAGGCTGAGCCGCTTGCCGACCGACGTTGCCTGCGAGCAGACGATGGTGATGCCGTTGTTGAGCCACCAGAACTCGGGCGCCTGGGGATTCTGGAGGGACGCCGTGATCTCCCGGTTGACCTCCACGTCGCCCTGGTAGTCGCGGACGTTCCAGTCGAAGATGTGGGACTTGATCATCCCGGTCTCGTCGCTCAGGAACTCTATGTACTCGCCCAGCGCGACCAAGGCGATGTGGCTGGTGCCGTGGGTGATGCTTTCCCGGTACGGAAGTTCCAGGGTGTACGAGGGCAGGGTGCTGGCCCGCTTCCACAGTTCGGCCGGGCCCAAAAACTCGACCTCGCCGGTGGAGATGGCGAAGGCGTTGGTGAACTGGGCCTCCAGGATCTTGGCCTTGGCGAGCACCTTGGGATGTACCTGGTCCGCTTCGCCGCGGGTCACATACGAGAACTTGATCAGGACGGTCGGATGACGGGTGAGCAGCCGGGACAGCGCCCTCCTGAACAGGGCGAAGCGGGCGAGCAGGTCGTCGTCGTACAGCACGCTGACTGCGGATTCGTCGACCTCCATGTCGAGGAGGTTCGAGCAGGTGGAGGCCACCTTGTCGAGGGCCAGCTCGGAGAAGGCGGGACTGGTCTTGGCCTGGACGAGCCAGAGCGTCAGCTGCGTCTTGGCGTCGATGTTCGCGACCGAGGAATGCTGCTGGAAGATCTCGCTGTCCTCGTGCAGGAGCCGGCCGCCGAGGAAGACGTACGCGCCGTCGATGCCCCCGTCGTCGGAGCCACCGATCACACCGGCCTCGATTTCCTCCTCCGAGAGGCCGAACCCGTGCAGGGCGTGCGCGCACGCGAACCGTTCGAACGTGGCGTCGAAGGAAAGCGGAACGGAGCGGGCGGCGCGCTGCTCCTCGACCATCTGGTTGATCAGTACGCGATCGTTGGCGCTCATGGCTCCTGGCTCGTTCGGTGCGGTACGGGGCGAAAAGAACTCAGCCTAGATCGAATTGGATGCGGAGCAAGGGGATATCCAGCCGAACGGTTCGGCCATCGGGCAGCGTCTCCAGGACCTGGACACCGTCGTAGTTCAGGAGCTGACGCAGCGTCGCGGCGAAGCCGTCCGCGCGGGTCGCCGGGTAGCCGACACGCTGGGCGAGCGCCGTGACCGGCAGGGTGCCACCGGCTTCGAGCAGGACCCGGACGGCACGGTCCACCTTGTCCATCGGGGGTTTGCGGGCGAGCAGCCCGATCTGGCCCTGGAACGCGTCGGCGGCGAAGAGGGCGGCTACGAGGGCGTCGTCCGGGTCCACCACGGCCGGGGTCAGCAGGGCCGCCGCGTCCTCGTCCGCGGGTACCACCGTGATGTCGAACAGGGCGTCGTTCGTCTCGGCCAGACGTGCCTGGCCCGGAGTGGCCCTCTGCTGCTTCTGCCGCTTCGGAGGGGCCGCTGCCGCAGGTACGGATGCGAGCGCGGGGCGGGAGGACTGCTCGTCGAGGAGCCACCACGGCGGCCGTTGCTCACCCAGTTCCCGCCAGGCCGGAAGCGGGTCCGCTCCGAACGGCAGGAAGGCGAGCACCGGGATGGTGAACTCGGCGAGGGACGCCCCGCCGTGATAGCCGGCCTTGCGGGCCGTGTACCGCGAATCGGCGTCCCACAAGGCTACGACGGAGGAGCCCGGCTCGGGCGCGACCACCCGGGGCCCGCGGAGCAGGACCTCGGCCGGTCCCGCAGGCCCGTCCGAGGCGGCCCGGTGGCGGGCGGACAACGGGGTTGCCGCCTCGACCTTCGTACCGTGCCGGTCGACCACGTGGCCGTGGTCGCTGGTGACGAGGACGGCCATGCCCTGCCCCGCGGCGATGCGCAGCAGGTCGAGGAGGGCGGGGACGTGGTCTGCCCGCCAGGCGCCGTCACCCAGCTTCTGTTCCTTGGCGAGCCGGTCGTCGATGGCGTTCAGGACGACGGCTACATGGGTGCGACCGTCCATGAGCGCCTCGGTGAGCGCCGGGCCGAAGGTGTTTCCGGCGCTGTCGGCCCGCAGGTCGTCTTTATGGAAGACCGCGGCCGATGTTCCGCCCCACAGCGGCAGATCGGGAAACAGCCGTGCCTCGTCCTTCTGCGAGCCCTCCATCAGCCTGCCCGCGAACAGAGAGGTACGGGAGACCGAGGTCAGGGTCGGGAGGGCGGCCGCCATCGCCCGGCGGCGGGGCAGGCCCTCACCCATCGGGTCGAACTCCGCCCAGGAAGCGCGCAGTTCCTCGCCCAGTTCGGCGGCGATGGCCGCGCTCATCCCGTCGAGGACGAGCAGCAGGACGCGTCGATTTGACGGGCCTCGGACGATCGGCTTGACCACCCGGTCGAGGAAGGTCTCGACGGTCAGCATCGTGCCGGGATCCGTACCCGCGGCCGTCCACGTCGCCAGGGCGCGCGCGAACTGTTCGTCGATCTCGTGCCGACGTGCGCGGACGCGGACGACGAGCCGGTCGTACGCGGCTTTGACGGTAGGGTCCGGGTCTCCGCCCGCTTCGATGTGTTCGAGGGCCCGGTCCACCCAGCCGGTGTCGGTGAGGTGCCGCTCTATGGCGCGGGCCACGGTGAGCGCTTCGACGGGCGGTTCACCGGTCAGCCAGCGGACGAGCCGCCGGGCCATGCGGGTGCGCTCGATCCGGGCGGCGGTGTCCGGCCCGGCCGGCCGCTGGTGGGCGGCGAGCCTGCGGATCGCGAAGGAGAGTGCTTCGTCCGGCCCACCGGACGACAGCGCCTCTCCTACGGCGGTGAAGCGGGCAGCCAGGCCGGCCGGCAGGACCGGGCTTGCCTGTGCGGCTGCCTCCGCACCGAACTGGCGCACCAGCGACGAGGCACGGTCCAGGACCGTGTCGGAGACCCTGCGGGCCTCACGGGCGCCCTCCGAGGTATCCGCACCACGGGCGTCGGCCGCCAGCAGCAGCCCGCACACATACTCCTCCGAGGCCCGCCCGAAGGCGGCGGCCAGGGCGTCGAACTGCTCGCCGTCTGCCGGTGAGCGCTCTCCGAACCACCGCTCCGCGCGACCTCGCGCCGTGTACACGGACGCGTCCGGTTCGGCATGGCACCACAGGGCAGCGCACACCAGCCCGAAGGCCACGGCCTCCGCTCCGTGGTCGGCCTCGACCAACGCGAGCAGGGCCCGCCCCGCGAGCCCGGCCTGTTCCTCCTCGCCGAGGAACTCGGCGAGGCCCGAGCGTTCCGGTCCGCGCAGTTCCAGCAGCCGTTCGGGGCCGCCGGGGACCAGGGACCAGCCGAGCAGGCTGTGCGGGTCCAGGCGGTCGGCCGCGGCCGACCGGTCCTGGACCTCCGCGGCGTCGTCGTCCGCGTACGGGGGCAGCCGCAGCCGCCGCCGCGCCAGCGCGGACAACGCCGTCTGACGGGACAGCACCACGCCGGGCACCCTGGGCCAGCCGCCCTTGGGCGGGGCGGCGTCCAGCAGTGCCTCGGCGGCCCAGTTGGATTCCTTGAGCCGGGGGTCGACCTGCCGGGTGCCGAACGCGTCCCGGACGAGCTCCCAGCTGTCCAGGGTGTCGATGCGCTGCTTGTGGGCGCGGGCCAGGAGGGCCGGGTCGAGTTCGTTCTGCTCGCGGTCGGTGAGGACGACGAGAACGGACGGGCCCTGAGCCCGGCCCGTCTGCGTCAGGTGGTCGAGGAGCAGTTCGTGGATCGCCAGAGGGGAGGGTGCCGCCACGATGCGGGCCGATTCCCCGTCGCCCCAGACCGGTTCGGACGGCCCGTCCCACAGGGGCGCCGAGCGCAACAGCACCGCCCGCCGCCTCCCCACGCCCTTGAGGGCGTCTGCAAGGGAGGTCTGGGCGGACAGGTACTGCGTGATCGTCGCGAGGTTCAGCCGGACCGCGATCCCGCTCGTGGTGGCCGTACTCATGCCTCGACGACCCGCCAGGTGATCTCGACCGTGGCGCCCGGCTCCTCGGCCGCGAGCTCGGCCAGTTCGGCCTGGAGTTCGGCCACGGCCTCGGCCACGGTGGTACGGCGGCCACCGGAACGCCGGACCTTCCCGGTCGGGCCAGTGGAGGTCGTGGTGGGCCCGTCGTCGGGGACCTTGGGGTGACGGCTCGGTGTGTCCAGCGGCACGTCCTGCGGACCGGGCGCCGGCAGTACGGGCGGCGTCGGCGGGGCGGGCGTCGCCCGGTTCCGCTTGACCAACGCCAGCACCTCGCGCTGCGTCCGGTCCAGGGCTTCGCGCAGGTCGTTGGTCCGCTGGTCGCTGCGGGCGGCGTTGCGCAGGGACTCCAGCAGAGCGTCCCCCTCGGGCCCTTCGGAGGAGGCCAGGTCGAGGGTGGTCCACGGGGCCGTGTCCAGGGCCTGGGCCACGGCTCGTGCCTGCTTGATTGAGGTCCCGAACCGGTCCGCGCTGACCGGGCCGAAGTCGAAGCCGGCCAGCGCCTCGACGGTCTTCTTCGCCGCGGCGCCGCCTTGACCGGCGGGCTGGGTGATCGAGTCCAGGAGGGTGACGGCGCGTCGCGCGATGGCGAGACGTCCCGTCTCCACCGTCTCGTCCAGCCGGAGGAAGGCGGCGTGCCGCTCCAGCTGCGTGACCAGTTCGGCAGCTGATTCTCGGTGGGAGCGGCCCAGTTCCGCGATCCGGCGGGCGAGCTGGTTGACCATCCTGCCCCGGCGCAGCGTCGGTGCGGGCTCGCCGAAGACGGTCTGGAAGCGGGTGCGGGCCTCGTCCCAGTGCTCCTCGGAGGGCAGCGGCTGGCTGCGCAGGACGTCTTGGTCCTTGATCTCGTGGAGCGCGGGCGCGGGGTCGAGCGGGGTCCCGCCCCGTACCCACACCCGGTCGTCCATCTCGGCGAAGGACGCGACCACGAGCCGGGCCAGGAACACCGGCAGGCCGCGCGGTGCCGGGCGGTCGGTCCAGTCGGTGAGGGTGATGAGGCTGAGGTCGCCGGTCACGCCCTCTTCGCGGGCGAGCCGGCGGAAGTGGTCCGCCCAGAAGTGGGACAGCTCGAAGTACGCCTCCTTCTGCTGCCCGAGCCGCAGCGGACCGGCGACCTTGCGCATCAGGTTCCGGTCGGCGGCCGGGATCTCGGTGCGCCCGTCGCGGGCCTCGGCGGCGGCGCGGACGTGTCCGAAGACCTTCTTGGCGTCGGCCGGCTTGACGACGGTCTGGTTGCCGTCCTCGTCCAGGTCGGGGTGGTCGGGGAACTGCGAGGCGAGCAACCTGCCCGCGATGTGCCGGATCCCGTCGTGGAGGGACTGGCCGAAGGACAGGTTCAGCCCTTCGACCTCGCGCAGTGACACCAGGTGGTCCTCGAAGCCCAGCTGCACGTCGGTCGCCTTCTTGTCGGCGAGCCCGTACGCCTGCTTGAAGGCGGCCGTGACCCTCACCAGCAGGGCTTCCCGCTGGGTCTCAAGGAGCCCCTTGGCCCGCGCCCGGTTGTCGGCGCTCAGATGTCCCGCGTACTGGCCGTCGAAGCGCTGGTCGTCGGCGAGAGCCTTGTCGATGACGACGAGGCGGCGGAAGTCCGCGAACCGCTGGCTGGCGAGGTGGGTGGGCAGCCAGGCGACCGTACGGGACGGCTCTCCCTGCTTCTCCCGGAGGCGCTGCATCCGGTGGACGTCGTCGATGGGGCCGTGTTCGGTCTGGTCGTTGAAGGGGAGGTCGATCACGATGCGCCAGCGGCCGTCCAGCTGGGGCATCAGATCGTGGTCGGGCAGCTCTTCCTCGTCGGCGACGTTGCCGAAGGTCACCTCGACGGTCCGTTCGGTGCCCCGCCACACGAACGCCAGCTCGGCGATGATCGGGCCGTGCTCGATGCCCAGTTCCTCGGCCAGGATCCGCCGGGCGAGGGCCTGCCGGTTGCCCGGGTTGTCGTTGACGTTGGCGTTGGCGATGACCGAGTCCACGTCGACGCCCGAGAGTTCGAGCCGGACGCCCGGATTGGCTTGCGTTCCGGTCTTCTTGATCTCGGGGAAGCGGGCGGCCCAGTCCTCCACTTTGTTGCTCAGGATGCCGTACTCACGGCCGGGGATCGGGGCGACCACCGAGCCGTAGTTGAGGGCCGACAGACGGCGGATCGTCAGGTCCGCGAGGGCCGGGACGCTCGGGGCGAGCGCCGACAGCAGCAGGGTGCCGATGATTCGGTTGTCGCCCCGGAACCGCTCGATCCGGCCTCGCAGCTCCTGGTCGGTGATGCTGTCGGGGCGGTTGGTGTACTGCTCGATGTCCTCTTCCGACACGTTGTGGGTGAGGAGGAGGTAGGGGCGCAGCTTGGTCCGGTACAGCTTGTCCGCGGCCTCGAAGACCACCTTCAGGCTGTCGGTGAACGGTTTGTCGCCGCCCGCCGTGATCAGAGGGTAGAGGTCGCCGACCGGGATCAGGTCGCCCAGGCGCAGTTCGCCCCGGTGGTCGGCGAGCAGCTGCCCCATGAGCTTCATGCCGGTCCGGTTGCGCTGGAGCGCGGAGGAGACATGGACGAGGGTGTCCATGAAGGCCGGGGAGAAGGGGTAGGTCAGGCGGAAGGACTCCTCGTCCGCGCCGACTCCGTCCGCGCCCCGGTCGGAGCCGAGGAGGGTGTCCCACACCTCCTGGCGGACCTTGCGGGTCTTGTCGAACTCGGCCTTCACCAGGGCCGCGGATTCCGCGTCCTTCGGGGTCAGCAGACGGGCGTGCGCCACCTGCGGGAGGTTGCGGTCCTCCAGCGTGATCTTGTCGAACCGGCCGGAGGCGAGGTTCAGAGTGTCCTGGATGGAGGACTCCGCCGCTCCCGACACCTCCTCGCCGACCAGCTCGCGCAAGTCGCGCTGGCGGGCGATGAAGGAGACCACGGGGATCGCCCGGCGGGCGTCGCCGCCCTCGACGAAGTTCGTGATCTTGCCGGCCTCGCGGGCCACGAACTTCTGGTCGTGGATCAGTGTGGCCAGCCACAGGATCAGCTCGTCCATGAAGAGGATCAGGCCGTCGTATCCGAGCGATTTGGCGTGCTCGGCGAGCACCGACAGGCCGGCGTCGAGGGAGATGAAGCCGTGCTCGTCCTCGGCGGCGTTCTGCGCGAATCCCGGAAGGAGGTTCGTGCTCGCGTCCTGCACCAGCCGGGCGCGCAGCTCGGCAGGGGTGGACGGGCTCACCAGGTTGAGGGCCCGGCCCGCTTCGTGGACCTCCTCGGCGGCGAGCGCGGTGTCGAGCAACGAGGGCGTCCAGGCGAAGGACTCGCCCCACTCGTCGTCCTCGTCGGCGTTCCCGCCGGCCGCGTCGAGCGAGCCGAGACCGTTGATCACGGCCGCGTCTCCCATCCGTGCGCGCATGGCCCGGATGTCCGTGAAGAGGGCGTCGGTCCGGTACACCTGCGGGGTCGACGCCTCTGGGTGCAGTTTCTTGACGTGCGTGACGTACCCGCCGAGCACGCGCTGCTCCAGGGCCTTGGCCCCGAGCATGTGGTACGGCACGAGCAGGAACCGCTTGCCGTCCGTGCCGAGCCACTCGTGCTTGGTCAGCACCGGGTCCAGGTCCTTGCGGGAGCGGGCCGCCGGACTCCCGCTGAGCAGCGCGTGCAGCACCGCCATGAAGTGCGACTTACCGGAACCGAACGAACCGTGGAGATAGGCCGCCTTGGAGGTGTGGCCGTCGAGCGCCGCCCTGATCAGACCGAGGGCCTCGTCGAAGTTCTCCAGCAGCCGCTCCGTGACCACGTAGTCCCGCAGCGCCCGCTCCGCACCTTCGGGAGTCGTCGCCTCCGAGAGCCGCAGGACGAAGTCCGAGGTGGAGATGGACTCCTTGATGTCGATGACATCGCGGAGCAGGGGCGGCTGCTGGGCCATGGGCGGTCTCACTCTCCGGCGGGCGTGCAGGGGCTGGGCTGGTCCGATCGTATGGTGTTGCTCTGACAAGCGATGACCGTATTTCGCCTTTTGACGGCACCCCGCCGGAGGGCCAACGGCCCGGCTAGGCGGGCGGGATGAGGGAGCGCAGCTTGTCCCGGGTCTCGGGATCGGTCGAGTAGACGACGGTGCCCACCATGCCCCGGGTCAGCAGCACCTTGTAGGTGTTGCGGACGAGGCGGTCGACATCTTCGTCGGGAGTTGCCTTGGTGAACGCCGGATCCCTCGAAGCCGTACGGTCGACCATCCAGCGGTCGGTACGCCAGACCAGGTCCGGTCCCATGATCACGCCCGACCAGTCGTACTCGAAGCCCTGCGCGGTGTACACGCAGCCCACTTGGCCGAAACCGGCCGGATCGGTGGCCCACAGCGATGAGGGCGGGGCGCCGAGCCGTGACCGGTCGCCGGCCAGGTTCCAGGGCCGTGCCCACTCGCCGATGGAGACGTCGGCGGGCAGCTCCGACATGTCCAGGGTGATGTCCGTCGTCCACTTCCAGCAGTAGCCGGCCGCCATCCGCGCACCGTAGTCGTCCTGGTCCCGGCGGGCGGTGAGGAACGCCTCCATCTCCTGCGGGCTGTCGGCGGCCCGCAGTTCCACCTTGCCGTCCGGCTCCCAGTGGATCGGACCGTCGCCCTCCAGGCCCAGCAGGGCGGCGACCCACTTCACGTACGCGTCGCTGCCGCCGCAGCGGAACTGGCTGTCCAGCTCCACCACCGTGCAGTCGAGCCCCTGTTCGGCGGCGGCCCGCTCGATCTCCTCCCGCGTTCCCATCTCGCCGGGGCGCACCACCTGGTGCTGGTCCAGCAGGAACACCGGCACCCGGGCCGCGTCGATCAGCTCCGCCACCTGCGGGCGGCCGGTACGCAGAGCGGCCCTGGTGTACCGGTCCGCGGAGGTCTTGCGCAGGCGGTGGGCCTCGTCGCAGATCAGGACGTCGAGATCGTTCGGCTCAGCGTCCATGAAGCTGTTGAAGTACTTGAACAGCTTCTGCACTTCGGGCTTGCGGAACCCGGCGACCTTGCGCATCGTCTTGGTGAACGACGCCGAGCCGGTCGCGTGCAGCGCGGGCACTCCACGCCGGTACAGCTCGCCGAGGACGGACAGGGCGATCACGCTCTTGCCCGAACCCGGGCCGCCGGTCACCACGATCACCTGCTTGTGGTTGCCGCGCTTCGCCTTGCGGACCGCGGACAGCACCAGCTCGTAGGCGACCCGCTGCTCGTCGAGCAGCACGAACTGCTCGCGGTCGCGGATCTCGGCTGCGGCGACCTTCATCAGCTGCTTCGAGGGCCGCACCTTGCCCTGGAGCAGCAGGTCCGCCGCCGGCGCCCCGGACTTCGGCGCGAGCCGCGAGCGGAGGAAGTCCAGAAACGCGCCGCGCTGGTCCCCGGTGTACATGCGGCCCCGGACATCCTCCGGGGTGCTGCGCAGCGAACCGACCCCGAACTCGGTCGCGTTGTGCAGGAACGCCACCCCGGCCAGGGACTCCGGGATCCGCTCCAGCGCCCCGTTGAAGGACACGAGGTACTCGCAGTAGCCGCGGACCTGCTCGATCGGGTTGAGCACGGGGCGCTTGCCGTACGCCGGTACGGCGCACAGCAGCGGCTCGTCCTCCAGCGCGTGGGCCTCGCTCCATTGCTTGAGCTCCACGACCACGTACGAGGGCTCGCCGGTGCGGGGGTGCACGCCGGCCAGCAGGGCGTCGGCGCGCTTGCTGGTCAGCGGCAGGGTGTACTCGATCAGCACCTCGACATCGCCGAGTCCGGCGTCGAGCAGGGCGTTCGTGAGGGCGGGCAGGCTCCGCTCCCAGGACCGGATTTCGGCGTCTGCGGGCCGACGGCCGTGTGCGTGCCCGAAGTTCTCGGTCAGGTGCAGCGCCAGGGACCCCTCGAGGATGCGGGCGGCCACGGATGCCGCGGACTCACGGAACAGCAAGAAATGCCCCCAGGCAGCACGAAGTGACTCGTGCGGGTGGGGGCATGTCCTCCAGAGGTCCGCGGAAGCGGAACGGAAGCCCGGCGGGCCGCTGAGATGATCCGGGCCATTCTAGGACAGCGTGTGGATCATGCAGAAGGGTTGGGGCGGATCTCGGTCAACGGGGCGTGTGCGGGCGGTGGTTCAGAGCCGACGCCTGCTCCGGGCATTCACCGCCCGGAGGAGCGCGAGCAGCAACTCCTCCGGTCCGAGAGGCAGTACGGCATCCGGGTCGGCGTCCCAGTACCGGCCGCCGTTGATCGGGCACAGTTGGAGGTGCGGCCCCTCGTGGCCCATGACGACCCCGATCCGGTCGAGGGCGGTGTCCCGGACGGTGTCCCCGACCGCCGGGACACGCCCGTCCGTCACTGGGCGGCCCCGCGCGTGATGACGTCCGCGAGCGCGTGCGCCACCGGGGCGGAGACGACCCCGAGGTGGACGAGGGCGTAGCGGGTCTCGGCCGCGCGGTTGGAGGTGTGTGCCTGCCGGTCGCCGTCGTTGTCGTCGTCCGGCCAGGGGGTACGGACGTCCATGGCCGGGATCTGGATGCCGGCCCGGGTGAGGGCGGTGGCGAGGGCGTCGCGGGCGGCGAGGGCCTCCTTGATCTTGGCGGTGGGGCGTCGTGGCAGGGTGGGCCTGGTTGAGGTGGCGTCGTTGCCGTTTCCGTCGTCGTGCGGGGGCGGCTGGGGCGTCGAGGTCATGGTGGTTCCCTCTCCTTGTGGGGGTTTCGGCTGGTTCCCTCACCCGGGGACGCGGGGCTGGATTACCGTGCGTAGTCCGGGCGCTACGAGCATGGGTCCGGACGGCGCCGCCCACGCTGTGGGAGGCGGAGTGCTTCCCCGCCCCACGGCGCCGGTTCCACACCTTCCACACCGTCTTCGTCCCGGAGGGGCGCGCCATGCCGCAGCGGCGAGTGATCACCGGCCGGAGCCAGGAGCCGCGCCAGCGGTTCGCGGAGGAACTGCGGACCCTCCGGACGGCCAGCGGGGCGAGCCTGCGGCAGCTCGGCGAACGGCTCGGCTGGGACTGGTCCTTGTTCGGCAAGATGGAGAAGGGCGAGACGCTCGGCAGCCCGGAGGTCGTCCAGGCGCTGGATACGCACTATGGGACGCCGGGGTTGCTGCTGGCGCTGTGGGAGCTGGCGACGGCGGACCACACGCAGTTTCGCGAGCAGTACCGGCGGTACATGAAGCTGGAGGCTGAGGCCGTGAGCCTGTGGCACTTCGCGGTGAGCGTGCTGCCGGGGTTGTTGCAGACGCCGGGGTACGCGCGGGAGGTGCTCGCGGCGGGCGGCATCAAAGAGCCGGAGCTCACGCAGCAGGTGGAGGCGCGGATGGGGCGCCGGGAGTTGTTGGAGGGGAAGGGAGCACCGAGGTTCCGGACGATCCTGTCCGAGGCGGTGCTGCGGATGGCCTTGCTGGATGCACGCGAGTGGCGTGGGCAGTTGGAGTACCTGGCCGAGACGGCAGACCGGCCCAACATCGCGATTCATTTGCTGCCGTTCAGCGCCGGTCCGTACGGGCTGGACAGCACCGATGTATGGTTCCTGCGCTTGCCGCAGGGGCGTACGGTGGCCTATACGGAGAACGCACACCGAGGCGATCTGATTGAGGAAAGCGCGGCAGTTGAGCGCTTGCAAGGTGCCTACGATTCGGTGCGTGACCTGGCGCTGTCCCCCGCCGAGTCGCGAAAGTTCATCCTGCGCATGTTGGAGGAAGTGCCGTGCGACCCATCGACCTGAGCGCCGCGACCTGGCGGAAGAGCTCCTACAGCAACTCTGACGGCGGCGCGTGCATCGAGGTTTCCGATGACTTCGCGGCCTTCATTCCGGTACGAGACAGCAAGACCCTGGACGGTGCTGTGCTCGTAATCCCGGCGGGTGGCTGGTCCTCGTTCGTTGCGGCCGTCAAGGACGGGGAGCTGTCTGCCTAAACGCGAGCGCAACGGCCCCGCGATCCGGACGGATCGCGGGGCCGTTGGCGTCTTCGGGCGGACTATTTCTTGGTCGCCGCGCGCCCACGGGTGGCGGCGGCCGGGCGCCAAGCGCGCAGATCGTCGTCGGTGAGGCCGTGCTTGCCCTGTTCCATCTGTCGGTCGCTGCGGAAGAACGCGGCCGGGGAGGCGCCGAAGGTTGAGTCGACCTCGTTGTGCCACTGGTCCAGCCACGGCTGGAGTTCCAGCAGCCCCGCCAGGAACGGCGTGACTTCCTCGACGGTCAGTGCCTCATGGGTGGCGATGTAGGTGTCCAGCGCGAACGCCTGCTCCCGGTGGTCCCAGCCGGCCCAGCCGTAGAGGGCGGGGGTGGCTGCGTTGGTCTGCCCGTAGGAGATGAACCGCTCCTTGGGCACGTCCAACTTCCCGCGCGCACGCCAGTAGGAGGGGCGCAGGAAGTCGGCGGAGGTGTACTTCGGCGGTACGGGGATGCCGTCCCGGATCTTCCGCTTGGCCGGCTCGTCTTCAGCCGCGTCCTCCTGGCGCTGGAGGTCCCAGACGTACTCCCAGTCGGCCCGCTTCTTCAGCCCGGAGGGCTTGTAGCGCAAGGCGGAGAGGAACGGCACGTGCTCGTCGGCCATCAACTCGGCGACGACGGCGGGCAGTTCCTTGCGGGGTGCGTAGATCTTGGCGACGGAGACGAAGTCCTCGTCGCGGGAGAGGTTGTCGGTGAGGCGGGAGAGCGTGACGAGGGTGGGCTGGCCGTTCTCGAACCAGTGGGCTCGGTCCTCGATCCGGTCAAGCAGCCAGGACTTGAGGGCCTTCTCCTGAAGCGCGTCCCACCCTTCGGTGGCCCAGCGACGCTTGTACTCGGGCCGCTCGATCATCCCGATGGCGCGGGACGACTCGATGGCGTCGATCCGCTTCTGCACGACCTCGCGGTAGGCGGCGGGCCAGTGGCTGGGGATCTCCGTGATGGGTGTGGATCCGTGCCGCTTGAACCATTCGTCGCTGGCCTCGCCTGCGGCGACGCGACGCGCGAGCACGATTTCGAAGGCGCGTTCACCGAGGGCGAGTTCGGGGATGTCGGGGGAATCGGGATTCTCGGAGACGCGTAGGTCCTCGGGGTGCAGGTTGTAGAGCGAGTAGACCTGCCAGTCCAACTCCTCTTGAAGAGCGATCATTCGGGCGCAAGTTGAATGCCAGTTACTACGGGCTGCTCGGAGGCTTCGGGACGTGGGAGTATCAACGGCTGTTACGGCTGAGGGGCTTGCGGCGGTGAGCTGTTGCGCGAGGTTTTCCAGATCGCTGGCCAGCGGCGTCGAATAGGCTGAGGGCAGCGGGAATTCTTGAAGCTTTGTGCCGGTGAACTCGTAGAATTGCTCCCAGAGCTCGGTTTTGATTCCGGACTGGTGCCCCTCTGTTCCCTTGCTATGGCTTACCATCTTTAGCCAAAGACAAGCGGTAGAGCTATTAAGCAAGGCAAGCAGCTGCACGTGATCTTGCTCGCCCTTCCCCTCGCGCAATTTGATTACGGGAGCGTGGCGATTGAAGACCTTACCGCCTCGATCGAGTGCGAAATGGGGCTGTGTGGAAACGGCCGCAAAAGTGATCGACAAAGGCGATCGATGTCGCTCGGAGAAGAGCATTCCTAGATCGAACCACCTCAACCCGCGCTCCTCGGGCACTCGACCAAAATAGAGTCGGCGGAGCAGCCGGGATCGGTAATGCCAAAGATGCCTCATTGCGGAAGTCGTCGGGGTGCGTCGGCTTCCATCCCATGAGCAAGGCATGATGACCAGCTGCGCTGACGTCACGCAGTAGTCTCTCACTTCATCGCCAGTGACGAAATTGACACAGTCCTCAAGAAACCCCTTGCGCATGGCAAACGGCGTGGGTGTGAGATAGGCGTCGTCCTCTAGAGTGAGGACAGTCATGCCGACTGCTGCTAGTTCCT
Source organism: Streptomyces sp. NPDC048361 (assembly GCF_040651795.1). NCBI lineage: Bacteria > Bacillati > Actinomycetota > Actinomycetes > Kitasatosporales > Streptomycetaceae > Streptomyces > Streptomyces sp. NPDC048361. The sequence continues at coordinate 93,863 of NZ_JBEZKW010000013.1, read as the reverse complement.
CAGCCAGCGGGTTGGATGAGAGGTCGGAAATGCTACCGACCATCTCCAGGCCGCCGTCAGTTAGGATCCATGGCTGCTTAGCGAAATGCTTATCGCGATCAAGGTCGTCAACGGAGACCCATGCACTTGCCGACCCAGGCGTTTCTACCTGTTCGACAATTGCTTTCCAGACCAACCCGTTCTTGGCGTCTTCCGGAACGGATGGTTCTCCCTGGATGCTTCGCACTGTTCGGATGGAAGGCGAGCGCCTAGTGCCTGCTCGGGGCTTTCCAACCAAGATCGTGGTTGGTGTCCCGTGACCTGGAATGTATGCCCCCGATGTGTCGATGACCTCGGTCAGCTCTACTTCGTGGCCGAAGTACGTCTCAATCAGCCGCGTACCGAACTCCCGCTTCATGAAGGAGTTCGCCGTGATCTGACCGACCATGCCATAGCCGCGTCCGCTCTCGGCATCGCCTGCCATCGCCAGCTCGAAGAACCGCTGAGCGAACGGCACCGACAGGGCGTACTTCCCAGAGCACGCGTCGTACAGCCCCCGATAAAGCTCGTTGAGCTTCTTGTCCTTCACCGTGATGTACGGCGGGTTGCCCACCACCACGTGGTACCGGCCCGGCAGGAGGATGTCCTTATGCTCGTGGATGTCCTCCGTCTCGTACTTGAAGTCCGCCAGCTCGTCCGCGCCTTCTTCGTCCAACTCGTCAAACAGATTGCCCTGCTTGTGCCGGTGCTTGATGAGGGAGTCGCCCACCGCCAGGTGGATCGGCCATTCATACTTCGCCGCCTGCGCCAGCGTGCGGACCCCGCTCGCCGCCATCGCCGCAACCAACAGCCGGAAGCGGGCGATGGCCACCGCGAAGGGGTTCAGGTCGACGCCGTGCACCGAGTCCAGTGAGGCCCGTACGCGCTCGTGCAGATCCCGCCCCGGCTGGCCGTCGGCCCACAACCGCACCAACCGCCGGAACGCGCCGAGCACGAAGTGGCCCGACCCGCACGTCGGGTCGATCATCTTCAGCTCGGCGTAGCCGAACTCCCGGACCGCCGGGTCCATCGTCCTGTCGAGGATGAACTCCTCCACGAACTCCGGGGTCTGGAGCAGCGCGTAGGTCTTGCGCGCCGCCTCGCTCAGGTCCTGGTACAGGTCGCCCAGGAAGCGGGTGTCCCAGCCCTCCGTGCCGTCGCCGTCCACCGGCAACGGGTCCGTGAAGTCGTGGACGAGGACGCCCGACTCGTCCCGCGCCCGCCAGAAGTCGACCAGCTCCCGCGCTCCGTCGTGCGACAGCGGAATCTGGTACAGCGGGTTGTGCCGCTGATCGAACAGGAGTCGGCCCGCTTGCCCCGCGCCCAGTTCCGCGAACGCCTGCTCCAGCCAGCCGCGGTACGTCGGGTCCTCGGCCTTGGCCTGGTAGTCGTCGTACCGGGCCAGTGCCAGGTCCCGGCCGTCCTCACCCGGTGCGGTCAGGTACGGCTCGGGGATCAGGCCGTTGTCCTCGGTGAAGCGGACGAAGACCGTGCCCAGTACCCAGGCCACGGCGACCTGGGTGATCCGTTCGTCGAGCCAGGAGTTCCAGGTGGCGGCCGTACGGCCCAGCTTGCGGGCCCGGTCGTACTCGTCCTTCAGCCTGGCGCCGACCTCCGTGACGGCCTTCACCTGTCGTCCGAGGTCCGCCTCGACCGCTTTGACCTGCTGCTTCAGGTCTTCCAACAGGGCCTTGCCGTCGATCACTTGGTGTCTCCCTCGGTTTCGTCAACAGCACCGGCCGCCCGGTGGGCGTTCTGCACCCACGAGTCCGGAAGTTCGATCCATTCGCCCAGCCCGGCCTGGTACGCCACCGCGACCGGCCCCAGCCTCGGTTCCCGCGCCGGGTCCGGCTGCGGTACCAGCAGCCACAGGCCGCGGCCGCCCTGGCGTGCGGCCTCCGCCAGTCGGTCCAGGACGCCCATGGCGTCGTAACGGGCGAAGACGGCCGCGTCCGTGAGCAGCACCGGCCCCAACCCGGCCCCGGGGGACAGCAGTTCGCGTACCCGCGGTTCCACGGTGCCCCAGGCCGTCCGGGTGTACTCGGCGAACTTGAGCGCGCCCCGCGAACCGGGCTCCGCCACGTCCGCCTTGAGCAGGGTCTCCCACGTCGGCTTGGTGGCCGGCGGGACCAGGGCGTGCAGGGACTCCAGGAAGAGTGCCGTCACCGAGACCGGCTGGGCCGCGATCCGGCTGCCCGCGAGATCCCGTACGGCGTCGACGGTACGGGCATGGTGCACAGTCAGGACCCGGTAGCCGTCGCGGCGGGCCGAGGCGAGTAGGCGCTCGTCCGCACGGACCGCACCCGCGAGCATCGGGTCGTCCGAGTAGCGGGTGACGGCGCCGACGTCGGTGGACTGGCGCCAGGCGCCGCCCGTGAGGTAGCTGGAGGCGCTGTCCATGCGGGTGGGCAGGTAGCGCGGGGTCTTGGTGCCCTCACGGGTCGACAGGGTGAGGTCGAAGCCGGCGTCGCGCAGGGCCTTGGTGAGGGCCGGCCCGACGGGAAGCTCGTGGGTGCCGGCGCCCTGCTCGTCCGGGACGAGCAGCTCCGGGAAGCGGGCCCGCACCCGCTCGTGGATGTCGGCGCCGGTCAGGCCGGGCTGACGGTTCTCGGGCACGCCGGGGATCAGTGGGACGAGACCGGCCTGGGTGAGCCGCAGGGCCCGGACCAGCGGCAGGTCGCGCGGGTAGATCTCCAGGCGGGGGGTGGCAGCCGCGTTCGCCGAGGCGGCCGCGGCCAGTTCGACCAGGCGCCGCTCGTCCCACTCGATCAGGCCGGGCGGCAGGGTGAGGGCGCCCAGCTCGCCGATCACGGTGGTTGCGGTGGGCAGGGTCTCCCGGCGGGCGAGTCGGTCGGCGGTGCGCCCCAGCCGGGTCGCGTAGTCGAGGAGGCCGGGCGCGGTCGGAGTGTCCGGGGCGTCGCCCTCGCGGACGTCCAGCGCAAGCAGACCCGCCGTCAGTGAGTCCTCGGCCGCCTTGCGGTTGGCCTGGTGCTGGAACTCGGCCTCGGTCGGCTCGAGTTGCTCGACCTCGACCACGGCCCGGACCGCAGCGAGTGCGAGGGCGCGTCGCTGGTCGCGGCCGGCGAGCTGCGTCCCACGCCGGACGGCGAGGGCATCGGCGATCTCCGCGGCGGGCGCGACCCGGCCCAGGCCCGCGAGGAGATCCATGATCTCCTCGCGCAGGGCCTGCACCGCCGGATGCTTCTTCCAGCGCTTGCGCTCCTCCTTCAGCATCTGCGGGATGCGGCCCGCCGAGAGGCCGAGGGCCTGCGCCACGTCCTTCTGCTTGGGCCAGGCGCCGATGTCGGGGAGGTCGCCCCGCTCGTCCGGCAGGCGCAGGAGCAGCCGCACCATTTCGACCTTGTTGCTGTTGGAGCGGTTGTTGTTCAGCTCGGGGACGAGGATCGTGGCGAGGGCGTCGAGGCTGACCGCGCGCAGGGCCGCCCCGGTCAGCCCGCCGGCCCCCTCGGCCGTGGCGAGCGTGCCGAGGACGGCCGACTCGGCGGCGGACAGCTGCGCCAGCTCCTCCTTGGCCTCGGCCCGGCCCTTGGGGGTGAGCGGGGAGAGCGGCGCCTCGCGCAGCAGCTTGCCCCACTGGCGCTGCCGGCGCTGCACCTCGGTACGGGTCTTCGTGCCGAGGCCGGGCGCGTTCAGGAGCTTGCTGCGGCTGTAGTCGAGGAGCCCGCCGACGGTCGTGATCCCGAGGCCGTAGAGGAAGGACTCGGCGGCCGGGGTGAGGCCCGCGGCCGAGAGGTGGGTGTCCCGGGTGACCTGTGCGGCCAGCTGGTCGCGCTGCTCGTCGGCGGTGAGCGGCTCGGCGTCCGCGATCGCGGGCCGGGGGGCGTCCGCGGCGGAGGCGGGTTCGACGGCCGGCTCGGGGTGGCGCGAGCGGTGGCTGGAAGGCGGCGCCTGCGTGGCGTCCAAAAAGACCTTCCGCCAGGCGTCCCGCATCGGCTTCAGCTCGGGGAAGCGCTTGGCCGCGTCCCGGTGCAGGGCTTTGCGGAAGAAGGCCACCAGGCCGTCGCGAATCAGGGGTTCGAAGGCGTCCGCGGCCAGGTGCGGGTGCGGGAAGTCCTTCGCATCGGTCATCCGGGGCGGAACCGACCCGTCGCCCCACTTGGGCAGCTCGCCCGAAGCCATCTGGTGCAGGGTGACGGCAACGGCGTACCGCTCGGCGTGGGAGTCGTACGCGGTGCGGGTCAGCGTCCCGATGAACGGGTCGAGGTAGCCGTCCGTACCGGCGTCGTATTCCTTCGCCGGGTAGCCGGCCAGTGAGAAGTCGATCAGGACGAGTTCGCGGGTCCGGTTGGGGCGGATGCGGATGGCGATGTTGTCGGGCTTGATGTCGCGGTGCCAGACGCCCTCGCCCTCCAGGAAGTCGACCGCGCCGAAGAGGTAGTCGCCATACGCCTCCAGCTGGTCCATCCGGAGCCGGCCTACCTCCCGGAGCTGGCGGGCGACCGTCTCCGCGCGGTGGCCGGTCCGGGTGCGGGTCGAAGGCTCGCCGTCCTCCGTGTTCTCGTCGCGCTCGTCACCCACGTACTCCAGGGCCAGCACCGTACGGCCCGCGACGCGCAGCGGTTCCGGCTCGACGAGCCGGATCACCCGGGAGTCGGCGCGCAGTCGGCCCATCACCTCAGCCTCGCGGGCAAGGACCTCGCCCCGGCTGTCGGAGAGAGCCACCTTGAGCACGGCCAGCGGACGGGCCTTGCGGGCTTCGGCCTCCAGGTCGCGGACGAGGAAGGCCCGGCTGGTGGAGCCCGTGCCGAGGCGGCGGCGGACCTCCCAGCGCCCGGCGACGACGTCACCGGCCGCCGCCTCCAGCGGGTCCTTCTCCGGAGCTGCCGCCTCGGGCTCGCTCTCGGGAACGGCGGCCGGTGCGGTCAGAGTGTCCTCGACGAGCTCCAGCATCTCCAGGAACTCGTCCACGGAGGAGAGCCGCCGCTCGGGCCGGTAGGCGGTGGCCGCCTGCACGAGCTCGTCGATGTCCTCCGACAGACCGTCGACCAGGGAGCTGGGACGCAGGCCCTCGCCCGCCTCCAGGCGGGCCAACAGCTCGGCCTGGCTCGCGGCCGGCGCCCTGCCCGTGACGAGCAGGTAGGTGAGGACACCCAGGCCGTACACGTCCAGGTGGACCGGGTCGGCGTTGAGCGCGGTCAACTCGGGGGCGAGGTACGGGTCGGAGCCCTCGGCGATGTGCACCGCCGACAGGGCCGTCGGTGCGAACCGGGTCATGCCCGGCCCGGTGCCGCCGCCCGAGCCGGAGCCGCGCTGGGTGGCGATCTGCCAGTCGGAGATCTCCAGCCGGGGGGTGAGCCAAGCGGCCTCCTCGCCGACGGTCTGGCCCTGAAGCCCCCTGTTGCGCGGGATGACGTGCACGGAACGGGCTGCGAGGGCCCGGTGGTGGATTCGGCTGGAGTGCGCGGAGCGCATGGTTTCAGCGAGCTGGCGGACGAGTGCCATGCGGCCGAGGATGTCGAGTCCCTTGCCGTGCTGGAGGAGGTATTCCTCCAGGCGCAGGGTGTGCGGGTGGTAGTCGAAGATCAGCGCCGGGCCGGCTGAATGACCCGAGGGGAAGTACTGCTTGAGCTGGACCACGCCGGGGTGGCGGAAGCGCTGGAGCACGGCGGCTTCGCGGCGCGCGGCGTTCTCCACCGACCGGCGCAGGGAGGCGTCCGAGCCGCGCTCACTCAAGTAGATGCGGACGCGGGCCAGCTCCGGCAGTTCGGTGTGCTCGGCCTCGTAGTCCGCCCAGGTCTCGCCGGAGTCGAAGGCGTTCCCACGCAGCGTGTACGGGCCGACGCGTTGATCGGCCTCGCTGCGCCGGATGCCGACCTGCTCCAGGGCCGACTTGATCTCGCGGGAATCGATCGCGGTGATCCGGCGCCGCTCGTCGCGCGGGGGCGTCTTCAGCATCGTCATCAGTTCGGCCAGGGTGTGGACGCCGTTCTGGTCGTGCGCGGGGAGCCGGATGCGCAGCGAATCGTCGGTGAAGCAGACCGCTTCGCCGACCCACACGCGCTTCCCCTGCCGACCGAGCAGACCGGCCAGCTCCTTGGCCTTCCGGTTGACCAGGTGCAGCGGGTTGCCGTGGGGCTCGCGACGCCCGCTGGGCTTGGTCTGCACCCAGGTGCCGTTCTCACTGGTGAGCGTTCCGCGCCAGTGCTTCAGTTCGATCATGCACGCACCGGCGGGCGTGACGACGAGGAGGTCAACTTCGCGGACGTGGCCGGTGTTCGCGGTGAAGGTGAAGTTCGACCAGGCCCGCCAGGGGTCGGAGTCCGGTAGCTGCTCGCGGATGGCCTCCAGGGCGCGGCGCTCGTGGTCGTACTCGGACTCGGTGACCGTCGTCCACCGGCCTTCCCGCATGCGCTGTCCCCACCTCTGGCTCCGTGTTGGGGCGGCCGCCCACCCCAGGCCGTCCGGCCGCCGTCCCAGCAGGTCGCGGACCTGGTGAATCCTAGTCCGGGGGACCGACGGTGATCCGGTCCTCGTGCGAAGACCGGGAGAACGCGTGGCCGTAAAGCAACCACTAGTTCACCAAATCGCCCATAACGCGCTTTCGCGGGTCCGGTGTTCAGGGCGGTGACATGGTCGGGAACGGTGTGAATCGGTCAAGTACTTTCGTCCCTGCCGATCATGGTCGCGGCGTGGGGAGAATGGCGGCCGATGGACACGACTTCTTCCCGGCAGGAGAGCCCGTCGAACGGATACGGGCCGTTCGCGCACCTCACCGCGCCGAACGTGCTGCTCTACCGCGCGGTGATGCGGGCATTTCTCGTCGCCAAGGAGCGGTTCGCCGTACATCTGCGGCCCGAGGAGGTGTATGCCGGGCTGGCAGGCGACGTGCGGCCCGGCGAGCTCGACGGTGTCGTCGGGGCACTGGACAAACTGGTCGAGTGGGGGAACCTGCGGGCCGACCCGGACACGGGGCGGGTCACGGCCGTCGAGGACTTCTACCGCAAGCGCTTCATCTACCAGCTGACGCGGGAAGGAGAGGCCGCCGAGCAGGCTCTGGCCGTGTATGACGAAGCGTTGGGGCGGCGGGGTGCGCTGCAGGCCGTCGCGCTGCACGACATCGTCACGCAGCTGCGTGCCCTCCTCGTGCTGGCGGCCGAAGAGGCGCCGGATCCGGCCAAGGCCCATCTCGCGCTCGACGCCCTCGCCAGCCGCTTTGCCGCGCTCGCCGACAACGCGCGGGCCTTCATGGGGTCGCTCCAGCGGACGATCGACCTCCACGATGTCGGGGAGGAGGTCTTCCTCGCCTACAAGGACCAGCTCATCCAGTACCTGGAGCGCTTCATCCAGGACCTGATCACCATCGGCGGACGCATCGCCCGGTTGATCCTGGAGCTGGAGGGCGACGGCCGGATCCAGACCCTGCTGCGGGCCGCCGCCGCTCGCGAGGCCGCCGACGCCACCCCGCAGGAAGCCGCCCATGCCGAGCAGGCCGCGTACGAGCGGTGGGCCGGCCGGTGGGCCGGACTCGCCGCCTGGTTCCTCAGCCGTGACGGCCGCGAGTCGCAGGCCCGGCTACTGCGCGGCAGAGCGCTCGGTGCCATCCCGCAACTGCTGGCCGTCGTAAGGTCCTTGAATGAGCGCCGGGCCGGGCGGTCCGACCGGTCCGCCGACTTCCGCACCCTCGCCCAGTGGTTCGCCGAGGCCTCCGACGACGACGCCCGCCACCGGCTGTGGCGTACCGCCTTCGGGCTGTACCCAGCACGGCACCTCTCCGTGGATGCCGAGACGCTGGCGGCCAGGCTCGCGCACCCGGTCCCCGCGTCCACCCCGTGGGCCGAGGCCGCGCCGCTGCACATCAGCCCGCAGTTGCGCCGTACCGGCAGCTACGAGCGGCGCGGCAAGCCCCGCAAGGTGGAGAACCGCCAGGAGGCACGCCGGCTGCTCGCAGAGTCGGCGGCCAAGCAGGCCGCGGAAACCGCGGCAGCGCGGGACCGGCTCGCCACGGGCGGCATCACCAGACTGTCCGGGCTCGGCGAGCTCGACCCCGTCAGCTTCCGGATGTTCCTCCAACTCCTCGGCGATGCACTGGCCACCTGGCGGCCCGGTATGACGCACACCGTGGCCACCAGCAACGACGGGTCCATGGAGATCCGGCTCACCGCGTCTGCCGACGGGTCCGTTGCCGAAGTCCGCACACCGGACGGGGTGTTCCGCGGCCCCGACCACACCATCGAGATCGTCGACCTCACCGGGGGCCGCGAGGAAGGGGGCGAGGGACCGTGACCACCCCGCTCGGCGAAGTACTGGACGGGCAGCACGCCGCCGAACTGCGCAAGGCCGCCCGAGCCCTCCTGAAACAGCCCCTGCTGCTCGCGAGCGGTGCGCAGGCCGACGAGTTCCGCCTCGTCCGGCGGCACGCTTCCGAGCTGCGGGAATGGTTCGACCGCAACACCGGCTGGTCCCTCCAGGTTGACGCCGACACGGCCAGACTCGGCAAGACCCCGGCGCGCCTCGCCGACGCCACCCACCCGGCCCGCGAGGCCACGCGGAGCGCCGCTCCGTTCACGCGCCGCCGGTACGTCCTGCTGTGCCTGGCCCTCGCAGCCCTCGAACGGGGCGAGGCACAGATCGCGCTGGGCCGGCTCGCCGATCAGGTGGTTCTGGACGCCGCCGATCCCCGGCTCGCCGCTGCCGGGATCCACTTCACCCTGGACCGCCGGGAGGAACGGCTCGACCTCGCAGCTGTCGTACGGCTCCTGCTCGGTCTCGGAGTCCTGCGCCGGGTCGCCGGCGACGAGGACGCGTACGTCAGCGGAGCCGGCGACGTCCTGTACGACGTCGAACGGCGCGTGCTCGCCGGGCTGCTCGCCACCCGCCGCGGCCCTTCCACGGTCCGGGCCGAGTTGATGGAAGACCGTCTGGCCGAGCTCACCGCCGAGACCGCCCTCGACAGCGACGAGCTGCGCTTCCGCGCGATGCGCCGCGCGCTGACCCGCCGGCTGCTCGATGACCCCGTGCTCTACTACGACGAACTGACCGACGCCGAACTGGCCTACCTCACCCGCCAGCGGGGCTTCCTCACCGCGCGGATCACCGAACTGACCGGGCTGGTCGCCGAAGTCCGGGCCGAGGGCATAGCCATGGTCGACCCCGACGACGACCTGACCGACATCCGCATGCCGGAATCGGGGACCCACGGCCACGTCACCCTGCTGCTCGCCGAACACCTGGCGGCGGCCGGGGGCTCCGTCACCACGGCCGCTCTGGAGCGCCGGGTGGCCGACCTGGCCTCGGAGCACGGCGGCTTCTGGTCCAAGTCCGCGCGCGAGCCCGGCGCCGAGCGGGAACTCGTGGAACAGGCGGTCGCCCGACTCTTCGCCCTCGGCCTGGTCTCCTGCACCCCCGACGGGGTCCGGGCCCGCCCCGCACTCGCCCGGTACGCCGTCGGACCGGCCGTCGTCATCGAACCCGTCACGGCGGGCCCCACCGTGGTGCCCGCACAGCGAAAGGCGAACCGACGTTGAACCCCCGCACCGGGCTCCCGGCCCCCACGCGCTCCCGCTGGCAGCCGCTGCGGATGGGGCTCGTCGACCTCTTCCACTACGACGTGGAGGAATTCCACTTCCGAGACGGCAGGCTCCTGCTCCGCGGCAACAACGGCACCGGCAAGTCGAAGGTGCTCGCCCTGACCCTGCCCTTCCTCCTCGACGGGGACCTCAGCGCCCGCCGGGTCGAGCCGGACGGCGACGCGGGCAAGCGGATGGAGTGGAACCTCCTCCTCGGTGGCGAGCACCCCCACTCCGAACGGCTCGGCTACACCTGGGTGGAGTTCGGGCGCCGTGATGAAGCCAGTGGGGAGGAGCACTTCCGTACGCTCGTCTGCGGGCTCAAAGCCGTCAGCGGACGCGGCATCGCCCGCCACTGGTGGGCGGTGACCGCACAGCGGATCGACCACGCACCGGCCGAGCTGCGCTCACCGGAATCCCTGAGCCTCCTCGACGCCACCGACACGGTCCTCTCCCGGGACCGGCTCATCGAGGCGGTATCCGGACAGGGGATGGTCTACGACCAGGCCAAGGCGTACCGCCGCGCTGTCGACGAGGCGCTGTTCGGGCTCGGCGAGCAGCGGTACGGGGCCCTGGTGGACCTGCTGATCCAGCTGCGCCAGCCCCAGCTGTCCAAACGTCCGAACGAGGCGGCCCTCTCCCGCGCCCTCACCGAAGCGCTGCCGCCCATGGACCAGGCCGTCATCGCGGACGTGGCGGAGGCCTTCCGGTCACTGGACGAGGAGAAGGAGGAGCTGCGGGCGGCCGGGGCGGCCGAGCGCGCGGCCTCCGCGTTCCTCGACCACTACCGGCGCTACGCGCGCATCGTCTCCCGGCGTCGGGCCCGCCTCCCGAGGACCGAACACTCGAAGTACGAGCAGCTCCTGCGCGACCTCGCCCTGGCACAGGCGGAGAAGAGCGAGGCCGAAGGCGAGAGCGAGGCGGCCACCGCCCGGATCGGCGAGCTGGCCGAAACGCAGGCGAGGCTGGAGGCGACGGACGCCGCCCTGCGCGAAGGCCCGGAGATGCGCAGCGCTCGTGAACTGGAGCGCGCAGCACATGCTGCGGAGCGGTCGGCGAAGGCCCATGGCCGGGCACGCGAGGACCAGGAAGAGGCCGATGCCCTGCACGCGCGGGCGCTCGCCCGCCTCGGGAGTGCCGAGAACCGGCTGCGGGCAGCACGCGAGCGTGCCGAAGAGACGTTCCGCAGCGCACGGGAAGCTGCAGCCGGTGCCCGGCTTGAGCTGCCCGGGGACGAGACCCTGACGCCGGACGAGCTGAACGCCGCCGTCACGGAGGCGGCCGACCGCCGCCGCCGAACCCTCGCACACATGGAGGGCTTGGCGGACCGGGCGGACGAGGCGGCAGCCGAGCACCGGAACGCTGTAAGGCGGCTCGATGAGGCCGAGACCGATCTTTCGCTGGCCGCCGAGGCCCAGGACGCGGCCGACGAGGCAGTGACGGTCGAGGGGCGCGCCCTGGTCGACGCGGTGCGTGAGCACGCGGGCCGCAGCACGGAACTCGCCTACCTCGACCCGACGGGGCTGCTGGACGAGCTCCAGGAATGGACCCGGCACCAGGACGGCCCCAACCCGGCCCGGCGATACGCCTCGTCGGCGCACAGTGCCACGGCAGGAGCGCTCGCCGAGCGGATGGCGCAGGCGGCGCAGCGCCGGGCGGGCCTGGTGGCCCGCACCGGTGAGGCCGAGGAAGAGCTCGCAGCCCTGGAGGCCGGCGGCGGACGGGGACCGGCTGCACCGCTCACCCGGACGCCCGGCCTTCGCGACCGGATGGCCGGTGCTCCCCTGTGGCGGCTGATCGACTTCCGGGAGCAGGTCGGCGACCGTGAGCGAGCCGGGCTGGAAGCGGCCCTGGAGGCGGCCGGACTACTGGACGCATGGGTGTGTCCCGACGGAGAGGTCCTCGACGCACACGCCCACGACGTCCTTCTCGACCCGGCGAGGGGGCCGGTCAACGGATCGTCGCTCGCCGATGTCCTGTGCCCGGCGGTGGACCGCGGCGATGCCCACTCCGCCGCCGTGGGCGAAGGAGTGGTGTCACGCCTGCTCGCGGCGATCGGCCTCGGTGCGGCGGGCGCAGACGCGGCGAGGCGCGCGGGAGCGCCGGACGCCGTGCGGGGGATCACGGGGGCGGCCGCAGACACCTGGGCCGCGGTGGACGGAAGCTACCGCGTCGGCGCCCTCACCGGCCGCTGGACCAAGCAAGCCGCCGAGTACATCGGGGAAGGTGCCCGGGAGGCCGCGCGCCGTGCCCGTGCCCACGACCTGCGCGCCGAGCTGGAGGTCCTCCGGGCGGAGTCGGCGTCCGCCGCGGACGAGGAGCGGGCGCTGGCGGCCCGCCGTCGTACGCTCGATGCCGAATTCGCCGCCCTGCCGGACGAGACCGGGCTGACCCGCTCCCACGCCCGTGCCGCGGCCGCCGCCGAGAACTGCCGCCGGGCCGGGCTCCGTCGTGAGGGGCGGGCCGCCGAGGTGCTGGCCGTGGCCGAGCAGGTCGAGCTGGCGGCCGCCGCCCTGCACGAGGCCGCGGCCGATCTGGGGCTGCCGGCGGACCGGTCCGCCCTGGACGGCGTACGGCAGGCCCTCGGCGAGCTCGCCGCCGTACTGGCCGCCCTCTGGCCCGCGCTGCGCGAGCGGTCGGAGGCGGCCGAGCAGGTGAAGGGGGAACGGGAAGAGGCTGGCCGGGCGGCGGCCCGCTCCGCCGAACTCGGCCTTCGCACACAGGAGACCGCACAGGAGAGGGCAGCCGCCGACGAGCGGCTCGTCACACTGCGCTCGACCGTGGGAACCGCCGTGGCGGAGCTGGAGCGCAGGCTCGCCGAGAACGCTCAGGCCCTGCGCGCCTGTGTGGCCGAGCAGCGGCTGTCCCAGGACCGCCGCACGCAGGCGGACGGTCGCGCCAACCGGGCCCAGGGACGGATCGAGCAGCTGCAGAAGGACGTCACCGGTGCCGCTGCCGCGCGTTCCGAGGCCATCTCCGCGCTCCAGCGTTTCGCGACCACCGGGCTCATCACGGTCGCCCTCCCCGAGCTCGCCGTACCCGCGACGGGAGACGGACCGTGGGCGGCCACACCGGCCATCGCGCTGTCCCGCGCCCTGGAGACGGAACTCGCGGCCTCGGACGACTCCGACGGCGCCTGGGAGCGGGTGCAACGGCGCCTGAGCGAGGAGCTCAAGACCCTCCAGGACGCGCTGTCCCGCCACGGCCACACGGCCTCCGCCCGGATGGTGGAGGACGGCATGGTCGTCGACATCGTGTACCAGGGCCGTGAGCGCGCCGTACCCGAACTCGCCGAAGCGCTGGCCGTGGAAGTCGGCGAACTCACCCGTATCCTCTCCGCGCACGAACGCGAGATCCTCGAAACCCACCTGATCACCGAGGTGGCGGGCACGCTGCAGGAACTCATCGGGGCCGCTGAACGCAAGGTGCTGGCCATGAACGCGGAACTGGAAGAGCGTCCCACCTCCACCGGCATGACCCTGCGACTGGTGTGGCGGGCCTCCCGCAAGGCTCCGGCCGGCCTTGCCCAGGCCCGGAGCCGACTGCTGCAGACGGCCGATGTCTGGACTCCCGAGGACCGGGCCGCAGTAGGGGAGTTCCTGCAGAGCCAGATCGCCCGCCAGCAGACTGAGGACGCGGCGGGCAGCTGGCTGGACCACCTCACCGCCGCCCTCGACTACAGGTCGTGGCACGAGTTCGCCGTCGAACGTCAGCAGCACGGCCGCTGGGTGCCCGCCACCGGGCCGGCTTCGGGGGGCGAGCGTGTGCTCGCCGTCTCGGTACCCCTGTTCGCGGCCGCCTCCTCGCACTACGCGAGCGCGGGAAGCCCGCACGCACCACGGCTCGTCACCCTCGACGAGGCGTTCGCGGGAGTTGACGACGACTCCCGCGCCAAGTGTCTCGGGCTCCTCCACGCCTTCGACCTGGATGTGGTCATGACCAGCGAGCGGGAATGGGCCTGCTACCCGCAGGTTCCGGGCATCGCCATCGCCCAGCTTTCACGCGTCGACGAGGTGGCCGCCGTCCTCGTCACCCGCTGGGAGTGGGACGGCACCGCTCGTACTCGATCGGCAGATCCGGTGCCGCGGGCAGACCGGGAAGGGGGCCTCCTGTGGACGTGAAGGGGGCGGCCGTCGACGAGGACCGCCTGCACCGGCTTCTTGGGGGCGTCGAGCTGGCCTGGCTCGTGGCGCGTGTACGCCGCCGGATGGAGCGCGGTCAGCCCCTTAGCGGACCGGTGTCCCTCGCCGCTCCCACCCCCGCCCAGCGCGTTGCGGCCGAACGGCTGCTGGGACGGGTTCCCGGAGGTGGCGCATCGCTGACGGTGCGGCTCGAATCGGTGGACACCGTACTGCGCAGATCCGGGGTCAGCCCCGGCGGTTTGGAGGCGGCCGTCGCCTCGCTCACGGGTCCCGTCGTGCTCCTTGACGAAGCCCGCCGCATCGAGGGACGGGCCTGGGAGGAGGCGTACGAGCCGCTCACGCTGCTCGCGGAAGACCTGCCGCGTCTCGCCGAGTGGGCCGCGCGGGTGCGCGACGGCGGTGTTGCCCGGCGTCTTGCCGGCACGCCCGTCTCCGCTCGCCTGCTACTCGACCAAGCCGTCCGTGTACTACGGGAACTGCCTGCCGTACCGGCGCTTTCACTGTCGGTGTTCGCTTCGGACACTCTGGGAAGTGCCCATGCGCTTGACCACGGCACGCCAGTTGCCACCCTTGCCCTCTCCGGAGTCCGAGCTCTGACTGGTCATCCCGAAGGGGAGGGAGCGGCTTGGCGGAGGGCAGTGTGGGCCTCCGCCGGCCTTCTTCGGGACGACGTCTCCTCGACGGTCCTCACGCTCAATCTCCGCGGAACTCCGGCTCTGGAGTGGATGGCGGACGTGGGTGACCCGTGCGTGCTGACCCTCCGACAGCTCGCCCACCGTCCGCCGAGGTCGGCACCCCCCGTGGTCCACATCTGTGAAAATCCCGCTGTGCTTTCGGCTGCGGCGGACAAGCACGGCCGGGACGCCCGACCACTGGTCTGCCTCCAGGGGCAACCATCGGCCGCTGCCCTGGCTCTACTGAACCACCTGCACGCGCTCGGTGCTGCCTTCTGTTATCACGGCGACTTCGACTGGGGTGGTCTGCGCATCGCCACGACACTGCTGCAGCATGTGCCGTGGCGACCCTGGCGCTACACGGCAGACGACTACCGTGAGGCGGTCGCGGCGACTGGGACCGGTTCTCTACCACTCTCGGGCAAGCCGGCCCCATCGCCATGGGATCCGGATCTAGCGCTTGCCCTCGCTGAGCATGGGATGCGCATAGAGGAGGAGGTAGTACTAGACACGCTGGTGGCGGACCTCAAGGGAGGATGACATGTATCCGGTTGCGACGCTCGTTTGACGCTCAGGCCCGGAATCAGCCCGCTCGCAGAGCTGGTAAACCGCCTCTGACCAGGGGTTTTGCAGGGGCAGGCCCGCGGGACACGTAAACGATGACGCACCACGTGGAGTGCGTCGCCATCCTTGAACCGGCCGTGAAGGGCGACTGACCTGCGGTTTTACCCGTGCGCATGATGTGCGGTGCGGGCGTTGTGGGCGATATCCTGACGCCGAAATGGCGCTCGTGACGCTGAATTGACGCTCAGTTGACGCTCGTCTTGATGGGGTGTCAGGGCGACGTCACCCGCGAGGCCCGGTCGGGCTTTCGGCCGCCGGGGGCGATACCACCCCTGTTCATCTTGGCAAGGGGACCGGCCCGTGCCATTCGCAGAACAGGACGGTGGCGTCGTCCCCCAGCCGTCCCTGGTGGTAGTCCATGACGTTGTGCATGAGGCGGCGAAGGGTTTCGTCGACGGGGAGGTTGTCGGCCTGGTGGCGGATGATGAAATCGGTGAAGCGCTCCACGCCGAATTCCCGGCCGTCGGCGCCACGGGCTTCGGGGATGCCGTCGGTGAACAGCAGCAGCCGGTCACCGGGCTCCAGCTGCTCGGTGCACTGTTCGACCGGCAGGTTGAACCCGCTGCCCATCGGCCCGGCCGGCGGGCAGCCCAGCGTGCTGGCCCAGCGGCCCCCGCGGATCAGCACCGGTAGCGGGTGGCCGCGGTTGACCCAGCTGAGCTTGCCGGTGTTCAGTTCCAGGTCGGCGAGGATGCCGGTGGTGTAGCGGCTCGGCCCGAACTGCTCGATGAGGATGTTCTCGATGGCCCTGCTGGCTTCGGGGATGGTGGCACCGGCGCGGCGGTGGCTGCGGCAGGTGGACATCGACAGGGCCGCGGTGAGCCCGGCCGAGGTGTCGTGACCCATCGCGTCGAAGACCGCCAAGTGCAGGGTGTCACCGGCCATCGCGTACTCGAAGGCGTCCCCGGCCACCTGATAGGCCGGTTCCATGAAAGCGCTGACCGTCACCCGCTGATCGGAGAAAGTCCGCGGCGGCGTCATGCTCCACTGCAGTTCCGCCGCCACGCCCATCGGCCGGATGCGGGTCAACCGGGCGTGCGAGTCGCTGTTGGTCCGCTTGGAGACCAGCAGCAAGCCGGCCGCCGACGCCAGGGCCCGCACCATCTCCTCATCGAGCTTGTCCCCCTGACCGGAGGCGACGTGCAGGACACCCAGGCGCTCGGCGCCGTCGCGCACCGGAACCCAACAGGCTCCGCCGCGCGGCGGCACTGTGAGTTCGGTGAGCTGGTAGGCGCGGCCCGCCAGCGTGCCCTCGATCCGATACTCCTCACCGCCTTCGCCCGCACTCAAGCCGATCCCGGTCACCTCGCGTAGCACCTCCTCCTGGAGATCCGCAACGAACAACCGCGCCCCGCCCGCACCGGCCTCCTTCGCCGCGGTGTTGAGCAGGCAGGGCAGCTGCTCGAAGGGCGCCGTGTGACTGGCCTCCAAAAGTTCCGCCAGTGCCCGCGCCAAGCCGTGCGCCCTCATACCCGCCTCCGCAACCCAGGGCCCGTCAAGCCCGCTGTCCCGCTCTTCCACCATGACTCGTTCCCCATGAGCGTCGGACCACAAGCGGGACCGCGACCCGACACACACGCGCCGCCGACCGTCCGTGGTCACCCTCCTGGGGCCGCCTCGAAGCACCGGTGACGTGCCGAACCGGACGAGGATCCATCGCGTCGTTCACGCCGTCGCGCACCTTGGCCCACCGCCGCACGGTGTCCTGAGCGATTACTTCCCGCCCCGTACCGGGCCGGTCTACCAGCCCCGGACCCGCGCTCCGGTGATGCGGAAGGCGGTCGCCCGTGCTGTAGGCACCCCGGGGGTCCCAGACCGGTGTGGGAGTCGGCTGAGACGTTGCGATGTGGATAGCTGTGGCGGGGCCGGTGGGGGAGTGGGCTCCGCCCGCGCCCGCCTGCCGGGTCCCATGTACCGACACGTTGGTGCTGTGTGGGGCACTGCATGTGCCCTTACGAGTGACGACAGCGATTCGCTTCATCGATCTTGGTTCACCCGATAGGCGGCTGGATGGCTCGCCTCCGTTTCCTTTCTGGTCGCGCTCGTTGGAGCAGTGTGCGGCGCTCGCAGGCGCCCTCTCGCATGCGTTCGCCGTACACGTCACGCCGGACCCATAGGAAGGAGGCACCGTATGCATCTGACGCCGCATGAGCAGGAGCGTCTCATGATTCGTCTCGCGGCCGATCTGGTCGAGCGACGCCTCATTCGGGAGCCCACTCTCGAGCTGAATTACCCGGAGGTCATGGCGCTGTTCTCCGCCTACGTCCTGGAGGAGGCGCGCCACGGCACCAAGACGGTCGCTGAGCTCATGGATACCAGTCTGAGCGACGTGGCAGAGGAGATCGAACAGCGCCACACGGATCTCAGGAACCCCCTCGTCCTGCCGAAGACGACGAACATTCCGGGGACGACGACCAAGCCGGCCACGCAGACGACGCTGGGTTCGCCAACCACGGCACCCCCGGCGGCGACCACGGCGCCCAGGCCGACCATCAACCTCATGCCGGGCGTGCGGGAAATGATCGGTGATGTGCAGATCGAGGCGACGTTCAAGGACGGCACCAAGCTGGTGACCATCCCGCAGCCGTTCGGAGACGACAAGGCGCTGGTGTACCCGGGCCAGTACGAACTCCTCAAGGATGACGACGATCGGGACCGGCCGCCTTACAGCCCGAACCGGGTGTCGTACAACCTGGACCCGAGCGGCAACTTCCCTGGCGGGGACAAGCTGTGGGCGCGAAACACCGCGGACCGCCCCATCCAGGTGGGCTCCCACTTCCACTTGGAAGACGTCAACCCGCAGCTCCACTTCTTCACGGAGGCGAACGGCCGGGCGTCCTCCACGCCGGCTGTCATGGCGGGGAAGCGGCTGCATATCGCAGCCGGTACGTCGGAGCGGTTCGAGCCCGGCGCCGAGCGTGCGGTGTGGGTGGTGCCCATCCGGGGGCTGGGACAGGTGAAGGGCCTCAAGGGCGGCAAGACCGGTCCGAATTGGACAGCCCCGGCTTCATCGAGCGGGACAGCGCCGGCCTCGTCCGGCGGGACGGCCCGGGCCTCATCGAATGGGACGGTGTGAAGATGGGTACTTCCCCCAACCAGCGAGCCTCCGTGGTCGCTTCGCAGCCGCCGGGGCCCAGTTTCACCGTTCGCCCCCCGGTGCCGCTGAAGCGGGAGGACTACGCCACGCTGTACGGTCCGACGACCGGTGACAAGGTCCGCCTTGCCGACACGGACCTCGTCGTCGAGATCGAGGAGGACTGGTGCGGCGGGCCGGGGCGCAGTGGCGACGAGATGCTGTTCGGTGGCGGCAAGGTCATGCGCGAGTCGATGGGCATGTCGCACCGTGCACGGGACAACGACCCCGACACCCAGCCGGGCGAAGAGCCTATGGACACGGTGATCACCGGTGCGCTGATCATTGACCACTGGGGCGTGGTGAAGGCGGACGTCGGCCTTCGGGGCGGGGTGATCAAAGCCATCGGCCAGGCGTACAACCCGGAAACGATGTCGCCGAAGGCTCAGACTTCGACCCAGCCGTATGCCTCGAATTTCGTGGTGGGGCCGGACACCGAGGCGATCTCCGGGAACGGAAAGATCCTGACCGCCGGTGGCATCGACACCCATGTGCATTTCCTGGGGCCTGGGCAGATTCACGAGGCACTCGCGTCGGGTGTGACCACGCTCATCGGCGGTGGTACCGGCCCCGCGGACGGCAGCAGGGCCACCACGATGACGCCGGGCTGGTGGCACCTGGAGCAGACCTTCAAGGCGCTGGACGCCTATCCGGTCAACATCGGCCTGTTCGCCAAGGGCGGCACGATCAACCACAAGGCGCTGGAAGCGCAGATCGAGGCCGGCGCCATCGGCATCAAGGTCCACGAGGACTGGGGGGCCACTCCCGCGGCCATCAGGACGGCGCTGGATGTCTGTGACACCCACGGTGCTCAACTCGCCCTGCATGCCGACTCGATGAACGAGTCCGGGTTCGTCGAGGACACGTTCGAGGCGACCAAGGACAGTAACGGCAAGCCCCGGAGCATCCACGTCTTCCATGTCGAAGGTGCCGGCGGCGGCCACGCACCGGACATCATGAAGCTGGCCGGGAAGGAAACGGACGCGAGGACGGGCGTGGTCAGGGAGTACACGAATGTGCTGCCCGCGTCGACCAACCCGACCCGGCCCCTGACGGTCAACACCGTCGCTGAGCACATGTACATGATGGTCGTCTGCCATCACCTCAACCTCAGGGTCGAGGCGGACGAGGCGTACGCGGACTCGCGTATCCGGCCGTCCACCATGGCCGCCGAGGACCTGTTGCACGACATGGGCGCCATCTCGATGATGTCGTCCGACTCGCAGGCGATGGGGCGTATCGGCGAGATGGTCACGCGGACCTGGCAGACCGCACACGTCATGAAGAAACGCCACGGGCCCCTGCCGGAAGACGCCACCCACGGCAACGACAACTTCCGCGTCAAGCGTTACATCGCCAAGTACACGATCAACCCGGCCATCGCGCACGGCATCGACAAGTACGTCGGCTCCATCGAGGTCCCGGCCCCTGGCACAGGTGAGCTCAAGGTCGCGGATCTGGTGCTGTGGGAGCCGAAGTTCTTCGGCGTCAAGCCGCACATGATCATCAAGGGTGGGCAGATCGCCTACGCGCAGCTCGGTGACGCGAACGCGTCGATCCCGACCCCGCAGCCATACCTGCCCCGCCCGGTGTGGGGATCGTGCGGCACGGCTCCGGGAGGCAACTCCTTCAACTTCGTCGTGCCCAAGGCCAACGACATCAAGAAGGACTACGCGCTGACCAAGGACGTGAAGGTGATCACGTCCACGCGCGGTGTGACCAAGGTGGACATGATTCACAACGATGTGTCACCGGAGATCACGATCGACCCCTCCAAGTTCCAGATCACCATCGGTGAGGGCGGCGGAACGTACTCGCGCTCGCCCGGAACGAAGGCAGGCGATGTCCCGCCCAACGCGCCGGGCGCGCACAGGGGCACGACCAGGGATGCCGTCGCCGAGGTGGAAGGCGACCTGATGTTCGACGCGGAAAACCATCCGACCCCGGCCGCGGCGCCGGCCAAGAGCCCGCCCCAGGGCGATGGTCTCTATGAGACCGAACTGCCGATGGCACAGAAGTACTTCCTGTTCTGAGCGCGGCAGCCGGCCCGGCGGTGCGCCGCCGGGCCGGCTGCCCGGCACTTCCGTCCATCCGACCTCCGTACCTGAAAAGGCAGGCCACCGCTCCCATGAGCCATGCCGCCCTGCTCGTCCTGGCCGACGGCCGCTTCCCCGCCGGCGGGCACGCCCACTCCGGGGGTGTGGAGGCCGCGGTCGCCTCACGCGGTGTCCACGACGCCGCGAGCCTGGAGGCGTTCTGCCGGGGCCGCCTGCACACCATCGGGATGACCGCGGCCGGCCTCGCCGCCGCGGCCGCCACCGGATACGACCCGATGGCGCTGGACGAGGCCGCCGACGCCCGCACCCCCGTCCTCGCACTGCGGCAGGTCGCCCGCAAGCTCGGCCGGCAGATGCTGCGTGCCGCCCGGGCCGCCTGGCCCTGCCCCGAGCTCGACCAGCTCGCCCACCGCCTGCCGCAGGGCGCACACCAGCCCGTGGTCCTGGGCGTCGCCGCCCGCGCCGCGGGCCTGACCCCGCTCGATGCCGCCCAGTGCGCCGCGTACGAGAGCGTCGGCGGACCGGCAACGGCGGCAGTGCGTCTGCTGAGCCTCAACCCGTTCGACGCGACCGCCCTGCTCGCCCGGCTCGCCGGCGAAGTCGACGACGTCGCCCACGCCGCCGCCGAAGCGGCAGCGCGGATCGGTGCGGAAGGCGTCGGGGTGCTGCCTGCCGCATCCTCGCCGCTGCTTGACATCACCGGGGAACAGCACGCCGCCTGGCCCCAGCGGCTCTTCGCTTCCTGACCCCCACACCGTTCGGAGAACGCCATGCACCTCGACCACGACACGATCCTGCCGCACCATCACACTCCCAGCGCCGAGGCACTGCGTCCCGACGGTGGCCGCCGTGCACTGCGCATCGGCCTCGGCGGGCCCGTCGGGTCCGGCAAGACCGCCACCGTCGCCGCACTGTGCCGCGCCCTGCGCGACCGGCTGTCCATCGCGGTCGTCACCAACGACATCTACACCCGCGAGGACGCCGAGTTCCTGCTCCGCGAAGCCGTACTGCCGCCCGAGCGCATCACCGCCGTCGAGACCGGCGCCTGCCCGCACACCGCGATCCGCGACGACATCTCCGCCAACCTCGAAGCGGTGGAACAGCTGGAGGAGACGCTGCCCGCCCTGGATCTGATCCTCATCGAGTCGGGCGGCGACAACCTCACCGCCACTTTCTCCAAGGGCCTTGTCGACCACCAGGTGTTCGTCATCGACGTCTCCAGCGGTGACGACATCCCCCGCAAGGGCGGCCCCGGCATCACCACCGCGGACCTCCTCGTCGTCAACAAGACCGACCTCGCTCCGTACGTCGGCGCGAACCTGGAGACCATGGCCGCCGACGCGAGCAAGCAACGCGGCGACCTCCCCGTCGTCTTCACCAGCCTGGCTTCGGACGACGGTATCCAGCCGATCGCCGACTGGGTCAACGGCTGCCTGTCCGAGTGGTGTGCCGAGGTCGCCGTATGACAGCCGCCGCACCACGTACGCGACCGGCATCCGCGACGGAACAGCCCACGCCGGCGCCGGTCGTCGCAGGAAGTCGGACGGACAGCGGGCGGACGGACGAGGCGCCCGGTGTCGGGTGGGCGCACGCAACGGACCCCGAACTCTCCGGAGTCGAGGCCACCGCCTTCATCAGGGCGTCCTACGACGGCACCGCCACCACCGTCCCCGTCCGGCGCAACAGCGGTCCTTTCCACCTGAACCAGAAACGATCCCACGGCGGGTGGGCCCGGATCAGCGTGCTCAGCTCGATGTGCGCACCCCTCGGCGGAGACCGACTCGCCCTCGACATCACCGTCGAGGAACACGCCAAGCTGGAGGTGACCACGCCGGCCGCCACCATCGCTCTGCCCGGCGCCACGGCCGCGCCCGCCACCTATGACGTCCGCCTTGCCGTCGCCGACCAGGCCATGCTGACGTGGCTGCCGAAACCCCTGATCAGTACCCAGGGCAGCACCCTCCACCAGACCTGCACCGTCGACCTCGCACCGACCGCCGCCGTCATCGTGCGCGAAGAGCAACTCCTCGGCCGCATCCCCGAGCCGCCCGGCCACCTCACCACCCGGCTGACCGTGCACCGAGGCGGCCGCCCCGTCATCGACCAACACGCCTCCTACGGCGGGACGGCACCTGCCTGGGACGGCCCCGCCGTCCTCGGCAGATACCGCGCCACTGGTCAACTCCTCGTCGTCGATCCCTGTCTGGCCACCGACCACCCGCCGGTCCTCCTCGGCGACGACCCCGACAGGGGCCACGCCGTTCTCACGCCACTCGCCCGGCACCCCGCCTATCTGGCCACCGCCGCCGGCCGCGGCCTCCACGACGTAAGTGAACTTCTGGACGCAGCACTTGAGCACATCCGGAACATGGGGACCGGTCCGGAGAGCGAACCACGGGTCCGGAAATAGTCTCGCCCGGCACTCGACGGTGCACGGTTCATCCGCTGCTCGTCGACGTCCCGGACTTCGGCCCGGTTGAGGCCGGCGCCCCTCAGCTTGTGCGAGCGCACACTCAAACGGCACGGCTTCGAACTGGGCCGCGAGGCCCACGACCGGCAGATCCGGCCGTGGGGTGACGGAGCATTCGTCACGGTGCAGGAGTATCCGCTCTCTCCCACTGGCCTCCTGTCGTTCGTCCAGTCGTTGCCGATGATGATGTTGCTGCGGGAACGACACCGAAGGCTGCTGCTTGAGCTCGGTGAATCGCACACAACCACAGCGCGGCCCTGATCCCCGAGGGAGCAGCGCGGGGCGTTCCGCTGCCCGCGTTCCTTGAGGCCGTAACGGTTGGGCGTCAAATGGGTGAAGTCCGTTTCACTCGCCGGCCGGTGGTTACCTGCGTGAATATTTGCGCTTGACTGTGAGCGGTTGGTCCTGCGTAGCCAGACATCAGAGAGCGGTGACGCATGCTGTTCTTTCGCAGGCGGCGACAGCACGCCCGTGCCGTCGCGCGTGAGGCCGTACGGACCGGGTTCACGGTGGTGGACCGGCGGTCACCGGTGGCCGAAGTCGCCAAGGCGTTGCTGCGGAAGGCGTTTCCAGATCACTGGAGCTTCCTGCTGGGGGAGCTGGCCCTGTACAGCCTGCTGGTGCTGGTGCTCACCGGCACGTGGCTGACCCTGTTCTTCGAGCCGGGCACGAGGCAGGCGTTGTACGACGGGAGTTATGTCCCGCTGCAGGGGCTTCCGATGTCGACGGCGTACAGCTCGACGCTGCACATCACCTTCGACATCCGCGGTGGACTCCTGATCCGTCAGATGCACCACTGGGCGGCGCTGATCTTCATGGCCGCGATCAGCGTGCACATGCTGCGGATCTTCTTCACCGGCTCGTTTCGCAGGCCCCGGGAGTTCAACTGGGCGATCGGTGTGTCGCTGTTCTTCCTCTCCCTCCTGGAAGGGTTCTGCGGATACTCGCTGCCCGACGATCTGCTGTCCGGCACGGGACTGCGCACCGCCAACACCATCGTGATGTCCATTCCGGTCGTCGGCACGTATCTGGCGAACCTGCTGTGGGACGGGAGTTTCCCGGGGCACCTTCTGAACAACCGGCTGTACATCCTGCATGTGTTGTTCGTGCCGGGCGCGCTGATCGCTCTGGTCACGGTGCATCTGATGTTGGTGGTCTACCTGAAGCACACGCAGTGGAGCGGCCCGGGGCGGACGAACCGCAACGTCGTGGGTCAGCCGATGTTCCCGCACTTCATCGCCAAGTCGACCGGTCTGTTCCTGATGGTCTTCGCGACGGTGGCCGTGCTC
This sequence comes from Streptomyces sp. NPDC048361, assembly GCF_040651795.1. NCBI lineage: Bacteria > Bacillati > Actinomycetota > Actinomycetes > Kitasatosporales > Streptomycetaceae > Streptomyces > Streptomyces sp. NPDC048361. The sequence goes on along the minus strand of NZ_JBEZKW010000013.1, from coordinate 69,929 downwards.
GGCGCGGTGGCTCAGGTCAATCCGGTCTGGGACTACGGCCCCTACCGTGCCGATCAGGTGAGCACCGGGGCGCAACCGGACTGGTACGTGGGCTTCCTGGAGGGGGCTCTGCGGCTCATGCCGCCCTGGGAACTGTCGGTGGCGGGGCACACGGTCATGTGGAACGTCTTCCTTCCCGCCGTCGTGCTGCCGGGTCTGCTGGCCCTGGTCCTCATCGCGTATCCGGTCTTCGAGCGCTGGATCACCGGGGACCGGGGCGAGTACCACCTGTGTGACCGGCCCAGGGACCAACCGACCCGCACGGCTCTCGGGGTGGCGGGCATCGTGGGCTACGCCGTGTTGCTGGCGGCGGGCGGCAACGACGTGACGGCTTTCTCCTTCCGGCTCTCGGTCAACGCGTTGACGTGGGTGTTCCGTATCGGTTTCTTCGTCTTTCCGGTGCTGGCGTTCCTGGTCACCAAGCGGCTGTGTCTGGCGTTGCAGCAGCACGAGCTGCACGTGCTGACGCAGGGCGAGGAGACCGGATATGTGACACAGCGGGTGCACGGCTCGTTGGAGCCGGGGCATCGTCCGGTGGCCCCGGCGCGGCTCTACCGCTTTCTCGTACGAGACCTGCCGGCACCGGCGCCCTCCCCGGGGGCGGGCGCGCCGCGCCGCAGACGGCTGCGGGCCGCCCTGAACCGCTGGTACTTCCGCCGCAGGGTGTCCCTTGCGGCTACCGCCGAGCAGGAGCGCCAGGTCGAGGAAGCGCTGGCCCAACCGGAACGGAAGTCCTCATGACGCAGAGCGGCATCACGGCGGGGCGCCCGCAGTCCACGGCCGGTGTCTCGCGCGGCAGTTCGCTGGGCGGGCGGCTGCTGAACTACGTCACCACCACGGACCACAAGGTCATCGGCGCCATGTATTTCGTGACGGCCTTCGGGTTCTTCCTCTTCGCCGGGCTGCTCGCCATGGGCATGCGGGCCGAACTCGCCCGCCCCGGCTTGCAGTTGTGGAGCAACGCGCAGTACAACCAGCTGGTCACCATCCACGGCACGATCATGATGCTGCTGTTCGCCACGCCGATGTTCGCCGGGTTCGCCAACGCGGTGATGCCCTTGCAGATCGGCGCTCCCGACGTCGCTTTTCCCCGGCTGAACGCGCTGACCTACTGGCTGTATCTGTTCGGCGCCCTCATCGTCGTGTCGGGCTTCGTCGTGCCGGGCGGCGCCGCGTCCTTCGGCTGGTTCGCCTACGCACCTCTCAACAGTGCCGTTCGTTCACCCGGCGCCGGAGGCGACCTATGGGCCATGGGGCTGATCCTGACGGGTCTGAGCACGACCTTGGGTTCGGTCAACTTCATCGCCACCATCGTCTGCCTGCGCGCGCCCGGCATGACCATGTTCCGCATGCCCATCTTCACCTGGAACGTTCTGCTGACATCGATTCTGGCGCTGTTGGCGTTTCCCGTGCTCACCGCGCTCCTCTTCGCGCTGGAGGCCGACCGGAAGTTCGGCGCCCTCATCTTCGATCCCGCCTATGGCGGTGCCATCCTGTGGCAGCACCTTTTCTGGTTCTTCGGGCATCCCGAGGTCTACATCGTCGCGCTGCCGTTCTTCGGCGTCGTCTCCGAGATCATCCCGGTCTTCAGCCGCAAACCGACCTTCGGCTATGTCGGCATGGTGGGCGCCACCATCACGATCACGGCACTGTCGGCGGTGGTGTGGGCCCACCACATGTTCACCACGGGGGCGGTTCTGCTGCCGTTCTTCTCCCTCATGTCCTTTCTGATCGCCGTGCCGACCGGGGTGAAGTTCTTCAACTGGATCGGCACGATGTGGCACGGCGCCCTCTCCTTCGAGACACCGATGCTGTGGTCGATCGGATTCCTGGTCACCTTTCTCTTCGGCGGCCTCAGCGGAGTGCTGCTGGCCTCGCCGCCGCTCGACTTCCACGTCACCGACTCCTACTTCGTGGTCGCGCACCTGCACTACGTCCTGTTCGGGACGGTGGTGTTCGCGATGTTCGGCGGCTTCTACTTCTGGTGGCCCAAGTGGACGGGGCGCCTGCTCGACGAGCGCCTGGGGAAGATCCACTTCTGGACGCTGTTCGTCGGGTTCCAGACAACGTTCCTCGTGCAGCACTGGCTCGGCGCCGAAGGGATGCCGCGCCGCTACGCGGACTACCTTGCCGCGGACGGGTTCACGCTCCTCAACACCGTCTCCTCCATCGGCGCGTTCCTGCTCGGGCTCTCCACCCTGCCGTTCCTCTACAACGTGTGGAAGACCGCCGCCCGGGCGCCTCTGGTCGGCGTCGACGATCCCTGGGGGTACGGGCGGTCGCTGGAGTGGGCTACGTCCTGCCCGCCACCGCGGCACAACTTCCACACGATGCCCCGGGTCCGCTCCGACTCTCCCGCCTTCGATCTGCACCACCCGGAGGCCGCGGCGCTGCCGGTCCCGGCGACGCCGCGCGGACAGGCGACCCCCGACCCCCTCTAGGAGAGGCGTTCCATGAAGGCCGAGGCATATCTCTTCGCGGGGGTGGCGGGGTTCTTCCTCGCCGCCGGGGTGGGCTATGGGTGGTGGTCGGGGCGCGAGCCCGCCGGGACCGCCGCGCTCACCGTGGCGTTCATCATGTCCTCACTGATCTGCTTCTTCTTCGCGCACAATCACCGTCGTCGCGGCGCGAGGCCCGAGGACCGGCGCCAGGCACACATCGCCGACCGGGCCGGCCCCGTCGACTTCTTCCCCGCGCGCAGCCCCTACCCCGCCGTCACCGGGTTCGGCGCCGCGGTGACCGCGGTCGGCCTCGTCTTCGGCCTCTGGCTCTTCATTCTCGGGTTCGGGGTGCTCTGCGCCGGCGTCGGCGGGATGGCCTTCCAGTACGTCCACCGAGGCGAATGACCGCCCCCGGGGAGCCGGCGGGGAGCCTGGCCCCGGCCTTCGGGGCCGAGGCGCGGTGATCAGTGCGACGTCAGGTCCTCGCCCGCCCGGTGCAGCGCGTCGCCGGACGTCCGCGCCGCCTCCCTGAGCTTCCACGCTCCGACCACCGAGAGGACTCCGGCGCCCGCCGTGTAGGCGACGGTGAGGGTCGCGGCCGCCCGCCCGGGCGGCATGGAGCGCTCCAACGTGCGCAGGGCGCTCTGGTGCGCCGACCACAGCGCGAGCACGGCGCACAGCCCGGCACCCGCGCATGCGGCCGTGCCCAGCCCCGCTCGCCTCATCGTGGCCGTGGCCTGCTCGCGCAACCGCTCGACCTCCTGCTTGAAGAGGTCACTCGCGTCCTGCGCCAACCGGTCGGCCAGGTCGCCGGACGAGCGGTAGGGCGCGCCGTCCGCTTCGTGGTTCCCACTCATGTGCCGCCGCCTTCCTCGGAGCCCGGCAAGCCCTGGGCGGCAGGTCCGCTCATACCGGCGAGCACCGCCTGTAGCCACCGGCGAGCACCGCCTATGGCCTATGGCTTCGCCGTCGGTTCATCCTCACACGGCGAGGGAAGTGCCACCACCGATGCCTTCCGGCACGCCGTCGGCCTGGGCCTCCCGACTGGCTCGGCCCAGAGGGACGGTCGTGCGGTGCCTGACAGGCTCATGTCGCTCGACGGTCGGCCGGCATCGCTGGGGCGCCCTGCGCACGGACGGAGACAGCGGAGCGGCTGGTGGCGGGGCGCCAGCCGCAGGGTTGAGGACCTGGCCCCGGTCGTTGCACGGTCAGTGGATCCCGGGTGCGGGCGACACCGTGGAGGACTTCCGTAATGCTGGGCCCATGGCAATCGAGCGTTGTCCCGCTTCTCCAGGTACGGACCCCGGGAGCATCCCCACGATCGGCGTCGAGGAGGAGTTCTTTCTCGTCGACCCCCGTACCCGTTCCGTCGTTTCCGGCGGGCCCGCGGTGACGGCGCGTGCCCGAGCCGAGGTCGGAGACCTCGTTGAGGGGGAGTTCGCCCAGTGTCAGGTCGAGGGGCGCACCCCACCGTGCCGGACAGCGGACGAGCTGCGCCGGGCGCTGCGTCGGGTGCGGGAGGCGCTCGTGTCGGCGGCGGACGCCGAAGGCTATGCACTGTGCGCCTCCGGGACCCCGGTGCTGGGCGACGGAAGCGCGGCGCGAGTGGGCAGTCATCCGCGCTACCGGGCCGGCCGGGACCAGTACCGCAGCATGATGGACGACTTCGCCATCAGCGCGCTCCACGTACATGTCCACCTCCCCGACCGCGAACTCGCCGTCCTTACCGGCAACCACGTACGGCCATGGCTGCCGTTCTTCATCGCGCTGAGCGCCAACTCGCCGTTTCATCAAGGACATGACACCGGTTATGCGAGCTGGCGCTCGGTCATCAGGAGCCGTTTTCCGTGTCTGGGGCCGCCTCCGTACGCGCGGTCGCTGCGGGAGCACGACCGGTTGGCGCAGGTGATCACCGATACGGAGGCGATGCTGGAGCCCGGCCTGCCCTTTTGGGACCTGCGGCCCAATCCGAACTGGCCCACGCTGGAGATCCGGTCCATGGACGTGCTCCAGGACATCGACGACACCGTTGCCGTCGCCGTGCTGCTGCGCGCCTTGGTCGTCACCGCCGCGGAGCAGGCTGTGGGCGGCGACCCAGGCCCTTGCTGGAGCGGTGAGGTACTGCGGGCGGCTTGCTGGCGTGCCGCCCGTGACGGGTGGGACGGTGGCGGTTTCGACGCGTTGACCGGCCGGGTGAGAGAGATGTCTGGCGTCGCGGCAGCCCTTGTGGAGCATGTGCGGCCGGTGCTGGAGCGGCACGGGGACCTGAGTGAGGTCACGACTCTCTTCGCGCGGATGGCGGCCCGCGGTGACGGTGCGCGGCGTCAGCGGGCGTGGAACAAGCGCGAGGGCGGGCCGACCGCGGTGGTGGACCAGCTCGTCCTGCGGACGGCCGGCGGTTCGCACGCGCGTGTCAACGAGCAGAGAGAGTCGTGACCAGAACGTCCCGGACAGCGGGGAGGTCGGCGACCGCCGGGCGGATGGACGATACGCCGTGCAAAGTGGAGCGGTCGTCACTGAGGAGAAGCGAGCCCGGCGCACTGAGCGTCGTGCTCATCAACTCCTCTCCGTCCGCGTCGTACACCGTGCTCGTCCCTCCCAGCGCGTTTTCCCGACCGATCAGCAAGGACGTCACGAGGGTGACCCCGTCACGGTGACATCCCTCGGGGGCGGGCTCGCCCTGGTGGCCGGCCCGTGCCACCACCCTGAACGGATGTACCCTGACGCTCCATTCGGCCACGTCGTCAAGGCGCGCGGCGACTCGGCCGAGCATGCGGATCAGGGCGGCCAGCATCGGCTCAGCCATGAAAGCTTCCGTCAGGGGCTCAAAATGGCGGTCTGTGGCAACGTACAGCGGATTACTGTCTTCCGGCTGGACGAAGGCGACGTGGGGCATCGCCGTGATCTCTCCACGCCGCGTCAGACAGAAGTGTCCATAACGCCGCAGACGTCGCGTGCCCTGCTGGGCGGCGTACGCATCCGGGGCCAGTTCTCCCCAATGCGCGGCAAACCTTCCCCATGACTCCTCGGCCACGCCGAGGCAGCGAGACAGCCGGTCCGGCGTCATCAGATATGAGCCCTGCGAGACGACAGCCCGCCCCGCTTCCTCGATGAGGACGTCAGCGCGGTCCATGGCCGCACGGCTGGGCCCGCTGCTTCGCGATCCGCCTTGCAGGGCCGAGGAGGCACTTCCAAGTCGTTCGTCCATGTCCCCATACTCCGGGCGCGTCCGGCACCGCGCATCCGCTGCGTCACACCATCGGCGCCTCAATTGTCGAACGCACTGCGGTGCTGCCTGCGCCAAGCGGGGAGTGCCGAGGCGCGACGGGTCGATGGAGCCGGTGGGCCGGCCGGCCGGCGACGCGTCGGACCGCCGCGGCCGCCCCCGGCATCCCCAACCCGCACCTCGCTCTGGCCTGTCCGTGCAGTTCACCCCGGCTCCCGGCTCTCTCCGTCGCTGGTGAGGCGCGCTTTTCCGGTCGCGGGAGCCCGCGTGGGCCGACGCCTGGCTTGACATCGTTTGCATAATGCAAAATGGCGCGAGTAAGGGGAAACTGCACATGAATGGCATACGAATGGGACGCTCCGAGGCGGCCGTGGCACGTCAGGGACCGGCCGCTGGGTGGCGTCTGGGGCTGCGTGAAGCGCAGTGGGGGCTCGCGGCCCTGGCCCTGGTGATCGGTGTGGGTGCGGGGCTCGGGTCGATCGCCTTCCGGTGGCTGATCAAGGTCTTCACCGGCCTGTTCACGGGGCACGCCGACTACGCGGGCGCCGGGCATGCGGCGAACCCGCACGTCGCCTGGCTGGGCCCGTACTTCGTTCTCCTGGCGCCGGTGATCGGCGGACTGCTGTACGGGCCGCTGGTGGACCGGTTCGCCAAGGAGGCGCGCGGACACGGGGTGCCCGAGGTGATGCTGGCGGTGGCCCAGCGCGGCGGGCGCATCAACCCGAACGTGTCGGTGGTCAAGGCGCTCGCCTCGGCGCTGACGATCGGCTCGGGTGGCTCGGTGGGCCGCGAGGGACCGATCGTGCAGATCGGCTCCGCGCTCGGCTCGACGCTGGGCCGGATCGTCAAGGTCACCGAGGGCCGGATGAAGCTGCTCGTGGCGTGTGGCGCGGCGGGCGGTATCGCGGCGACCTTCAACGCGCCGCTGGCCGGGGTGTTCTTCGCGATGGAGCTCATTCTGCGCGACTTCGCGATCGAGTCGTTCGGCGCGGTCGTCCTGTCCAGCGTCGCGGCGAGCGTGATCGGCAGGGCCGCCTTCGGCGATGTCGCCTTCCTGAACCTTCCCGCCTTCCACGTCGAACACGTCGCCCAGTACGGCCTGTTCGCGCTGCTCGGCATCGTCGCGGGTGGCATCGGTATCGGATTCACCCGCATCCTGTACTGGATCGAGGACGCCTGCGACTGGGCCTGGCGCGGCCCCGAATGGCTGCGCCCGGCCGCCGGCGGTCTGCTGCTCGGTCTGCTGCTCCTGGTGCTGCCGCAGATGTACGGGGTCGGCTACCCGGTCCTGGAGAACGCTGCGGAAGGCAAGTACGCCGCGGCCTTCCTGCTCCTGCTGCTTGCGGGGAAAATCCTGGCGACCAGCCTCACCATCGGCATCGGTGGCTCCGGTGGCGTCTTCGCGCCGAGCCTGTTCATGGGCGCGATGCTGGGCGCCGCCTACGGGACGGGCATGCAGAGTCTGCTGCCGGGGACGGCGGGAGCGGTCGGCGCCTACGCCCTGGTCGGCATGGGCGCCGTGTTCGCCGGCGCCTCCCGCGCCCCGATCACGGCCGTGGTCATCCTGTTCGAGCTGACCGGCGAGTACTCGATCATCCTGCCGCTGATGCTCGCCATCGTCACCGCGACCGCGACCAGCAGGCTGCTGTCCCGTGACACCGTCTACACCCTCAAGCTGCGTCGCCGCGGGATCGATCTGGACGGGCCGGCCTCCGGAGCACCGCTGGGCGGTCAGCAGGTCGACGAGGTGATGGAGCAGCCGCCCGGGACGCTCGCCGTCGACACGGAACTGACGTGCGCGGCCACGGAGTTGTCCCTGTCGGCCCACGGCGTGCTGCCGGTGTCCGACAAGAACGGCCACTACGTGGGCATGATCACCGCCAGGGCGGTCGCCGAGGCGCTCGCCGACGAGCCCGCCGCCGCCGGATCCGGTGCGATCGTCGGAGACCTGGTGGAGCAGCCCGCCTCGCTCACTCCGGACCAGCCCCTGGCCGCGGCCCTGCACGCCCTGATCTCCCATTCCGGAACCGGCCTGCCCGTCCTCGATACCGAACGAGCGCGTCTGGTGGGCTGGCTCACGCACCAGAGCGCGCTGCGCGCTCTGCACTCCGTGCGCGGCGATGCGGCCCGGGAGCCCGCCGCGGCATGAAGGCGGCGGGAAGCGGCCAGGGTGTGCAGTGCACGGACTGAACGGCGCCCTGCCGGGAAGGAGCCGTGAGACGGACGCCGATCTGTCCGGCCGGCTTCGTTGACGTCGGCCGGGGCGTCGGACGGGGGCCAACCGCACGGAAGGAATCCCATGGACAGGTACCTCGACCGTGTACGTCGTTCCCGCCGGACCCTGCTGCCGCTCGGCGCCGTCGTCCTCGCCACGCTCGCATCGGCCACGGCATGCGGCGACGGCGCCACCTCCACTACGCCACCCTCGACGCGGGCCACGACCACGACCACGACCACACCGCGTCCGGTGGAGTCCGCGGCCGCGGGGGATGAGTCCACGCCGGGCGGGGATGGGTCCATGCCGGGTGGGGATGGGTCCATGCCGGGCGGGGGAGGGTCCTCGCCGAGCACCGCCGCCACGCCCTTCCCCCACACCGGTGCGTCGGCTCCCTCTTCCTCCGCCGGCGATCCGCGCTGCACGGCGGACCGGCTCCGCCTCTCCCTCGGCCGGATCTCGCCGGGGGCGGGCAACATCTACGTACCCCTGGTGTTCACCAACACGGGCACCGCGGTCTGCCGTCTGCTCGGCTTCCCCGGCGTCTCGCTTCTCTCCGCCTCCGGTGCCCGCATCGGTGAACCGGCGCAGCGGGAGGGAAGCGCCCTGCCGCCCGTCGTGCTGGCGCCGGGCAAAGCCGCTTACGCGTCTGTGCACACCGTGAACGAGGGTGTGTCGGACAAGCCCTGCTGGCAGGCCGCCACGCGGGTGCAGGCGTATCCGCCGGGTTCGACCGAGGCGCTGCGCGTCCCGGCCGACTCCCTGCGAATATGCGGAGCGACTTTCGACGTGTCGGCGCTGCGCCCAGGACAGCACCCCTGAGCAGCCGGGGGAGCAGCGGGACGGGAGATTGCGCGGGGTTCAGCGGGGCGGGAGCTTGCGCGGGGGTCCAGCGGGGCGGTGACTCCTCCAGACGTACGAACGGCTGTGCGCTCGGCATGTACGACGGACTCTTCGCCGAGCGGCGCGGCCATGCCGCCACGGGCGCCGTAGCCGGCGTCACAGCAGCCGGCGCGTTCCGCGAGGGCGCGCACGACGAGCCTGCCCTCGCGGCCGTCGCGGCCCGGATCGAGCGGGTCTGTGAACTGACCCTGCGGCACGAGAAGTTCGTCACGGCCCTCCGCGCCGAGGCCGACCCCGCGGGCACCGCCACCTTCGTGAACCACGGAGACCCGCCGCCGTTCCTCGTATCCGGCGCCGGCAGCCGGCGCAGTCTCCTTCTCCGAGCCCGCGCGGTACGCCCTGCGCCTCGGCCTGACGTTGCGACAGCAGCCGGGCCCCTGCCGTGAACGGGACTTGAAAGGGGTGGGGACTGGTGGTGGCGTGCGCCCATACCGCGCGACCTGCCGGACCAGCAGCACACAGGGCCCGCTCCATGACGAGGCGGCCATGCTCCTGCTCCGCTCCTGCGAACAGAGGACCGGATGACCGCGAGGTGGGCGGGGCACGGTAAAAAGGGGGGCATGGCCGACCAAGCGCAGCCCCCGGCGGGCCCGGATGACGTCGATGCGGTGACCCGTGCGGTGCTGACCGCCTCCCGCGTCCTGGTAGGCGTGTCCGCCCGCTCGCTGGCAGCGGTCGAGGACCGGGTGACGCTCCCCCAGTTCCGTCTCCTGGTCGTCCTCGCGACCCGCGGCACGGCCAAGCTCGTCGTCCTGGCGGACCATCTCGGTGTGAAGCCGTCCACCGCGATGCGAATGATCGACCGCATGATCGCCGCCGGCCTGGCGGTCCGCCAGATCAATCCCGTCAACCGCCGCGAGACCCTGCTGGGCCTGACCGACGACGGCCGTCGCCTGGTCAACGACGTCACCGCCCGCCGCCGTGAGGCCATCGCCGAAATCGTCTCCAGGGTGGCACCCGGCCAGCGTGCCGCCCTGGTCGAGGCCCTCACCGCGTTCAGTGAGGCAGGCGGCGAGCCGGGCGTCTCGGACGAGGCGGACGCCCTCTATCCACTGGGCTGGTCCGACAACCCGCCCAGAAGCACCGGCTGAGCATGGCCGTTCCGGCACCCGGCGGAGGCGGGCCTCTCCGTCGGTGTGCTCCTGGAGCCGGCCCCGCGCCGGGAGCGCACCGAAGGTGAGCTACCCCGCCCCTCTGAACCGCTCTCAGCGGCCGTCGGCGGAGCCTCCCATCATGGCGAGCATGTCCTTGCCTCCGGTACGCAGGAAGCGGAGGGCCAGGACGGCGGCGAGCAGGAGGAACGCGCAGTTCAGCCAGGTCGTGTAGTTCCAGCTGACTCCGCCCTGCGGAAGGGCCGCGGCGGCGCTGTCAGGAACGAGGCCGAGGCCGCCGAAGACGAACTCCACCACGTACCCGGCCAGGACCATGGCCGCGTAGAACGTGCCGAGGAGGAAGAGAGCCATCCGGGTGCCGTAGTACTTCCGGTAGATGTTCAGGATCGGCAGGATCAGCAGATCGGCGAAGAGGAACGCCACGACACCGCCGAAGCTGATGCCGCCCTTCCAGAGCACCACGGCCAAGGGCACGTTGCCGACCGAGCACACGAACGAGACGATGGCCACCAGCGGCCCGATCAACGGCCCCCACAGCTTGGCCGCGAGGGGGTGGCCGTCGAAGAAGAAGGTGCGCCAGAAGGTGTCGGGGACCCAGGCGGCGATGGCGCCGGCGACGAGCAGGCCGACGACGAGGTCGCGAAGGATCGCCGCCCATTCCATGACGAAGACGTGGGCCACCGAGGTGAAGCCCTCGCGCGAACACAACCTGCGGGCGAAGGAGCCCTCGCGCTGGACCGACATGTCCATCGCGGCGTGGCCCTCCATGGACCCCGCCACCCCGCGCTCTGCCTGCTCCCGCGCGCCGCGCACCAGCTCGTCACGCAGGAGCAGCCGGAACATCACGGCCAGGGCGACGATCATCAGCCCGCCGCCCGCGAACTCGGCGGCGGTGAACTGCCAGCCCATCAGGAGAGCCAGGATCACGCCGAGTTCGACGACCAGGTTCGTGGAGGCGATCTGAAAAGCCATCGCCGCGGTGAGGTTCGCTCCCTTGCGGAAGAGGGAGCGGGCGAGCGCGACCGCGGCGTACGAGCAGGACGAGGAGGCAATGCCAAGGCCGGTCGCGGTGGCCAGCGTACGGGCGCGGTCGTCACCCAGCAGCGAGACGACGGTGGACTTCCGGACCACCGCCTGGACCACCGCGGACAGGATAAAGCCCAGGATCAGGGCCCAGGTGATCTCCCAGGCCATGGAGCCGGTGATCGACAGGGCGTGCTGGATTGCGTGCATGAACGTCCTCCTGCCCGGGGTGAGCCCGATGCCTCGCCCGGGATCGGGTATGCCCTATTACTCGGTGATGTTCACGCGGTCGTCCGGAAGGTGTCGCGTCGGCTGTGAGCGGATGTGGTGAGGCGGCGGGTCATGCCGGCGGCGGAGTCCCACTGGACGGGGGAGGCGGAGGTGCCGAGCCGGTGGTCGTACTCGCGGGCCGGACGCCGGTCCGGCATCAGCGTGCCGTTGACCTGCTCGACCTCTCACGGTGCCGTCAGACGGCGTACAGCGCAGAAGGCGTGCGCCGAGACCGGTGGTGCGCAGTGGCCGGACAGGTCCAGGCCGGCCCTGGGCCGCCGACAGCCCGACGACCTCCGGTACGCCCGTGATACCGCCGCAGCGCGTGACGTCGGCCTGGAGGAGCTGCCAACAGCGGGCCTGGCGCCGGTCAGCCGGTGCCGTGACCCGGATGGCGCTCACCAATCGCGAATGGCTCTTTTTGCGCGTGAGGTGGGGGGTAGTCGTGTACGTATCGCAGGCCGCGGAGCCCGTGGCCCCGTCAGAGAGGAAGGGTTGTCATGCCTTCAGGATCCAGCCCCAAGCGTGAGCGCCAGTACGAGCACATCAAGGAGGGAGCCGAGAAGCGCGGCACTTCCGAGAAGCGTGCCAAGGAAATCGCCGCCCGCACCGTCAACAAGGAGCGCGCCCGTTCCGGGGAGTCGAAGTCCGCGAGCAAGACCTCGACCCAGGACCCCAAGTCCTCCTCGCAGCGCGGCGGACAGCGGTCGCACAGCGGTTCCGAGGGACCGACCAAGGACCAGCTGTACGCGGAGGCGAAGAAGAAGAACATCGACGGCCGGTCGTCGATGAACAAGCAGGAGCTGCGCAAGGCACTGGGGCGCTGACAACAGCCACGGCTTCATTCCGCGCGGGCCGGCCTTCCCCGCCATGACCCTGCGCAGAAGCACACAAGACGTCCCGGTTTCACGTCCCACCCGTTTGTGCCCCATACCGGAAAGAGCTTCGCTCATGAGTGCTGCCAAACCCCTCGCCCTGATCACGGGAGCCTCCAGCGGCATCGGTTACGAACTCGCCAAGCAGTTGGCCGAGCGCGGGTTCGACCTCGTGGTCAACGCCGAGGACGACGTACGGCTGCATGAGGCCGCCGAGCGCATGCGCGCGGCCGGTGCACAGGTCGAGGTGGTGCAGGCCGACCTCAGAGACTTCGAGGCGACCGAAGCTCTCTACGCGAGGGCCACGGCGCTCGGGCGTTCGCTGGACGTGGTCGCCCTGAACGCCGGGGTGGGGCTGGGCGGCCCCTTCGCGGACAATGATCTGGAGCGTGAGCTGGAGATCGTCGACCTCAACGTCCGATCGACCGTGCACCTCGCCAAGCGTGTGCTGCGGGACATGGTGGCACGCGACGACGGCAGCATCCTCGTCACGTCGTCGATCGCCGCCACCATGCCCGGCTCCTTCCAGGCGGTCTACAACGCCTCGAAGTCGTTCTTGCAGTCCTTCACCGAAGCGTTGCAGAACGAACTGAAGGACACCGGGATCACCTTGACTTCCTTGATGCCGGGCCCCACGGAGACCGACTTCTTCGACCGCGCCGGCATGAACGACACGAAGGTCGGCCGACAGGAGAAGGACGATCCGGCCGAGGTCGCACGGCAAGGCCTCGATGCGCTCTTCTCCGGCAAGGACAAGCGGGTCGCCGGCTCGATGAAGACCAAGGCGCAGGGCCTGGCCAACAAGGTGCTGCCCGATTCGGTCAAGGCCGAGGCCCACCGCAAGATGGCCGAGCCGGGATCCGGCGAGCGGGACGGCGACTGAGGCCACTTGCCGGTCTTTGGCGGTGTGGCCGCGTGCCTTCCCTCAGTTCCCGCGCGCCGGCCCGTCAGCGGCCAGGAGGTCGGCCAGCTCCGTCAGGTCCTGTGTGTCGTACGTCGGCCGGGACATCGTGGCGGGATAGGAGGCCGCGCCCCGGCGCAGCCAAGCGCCGCCCAGGCCGGCCCGCACCGCGCCGTCCACGTCCCAGGGGTGCACTGCCACCAGCAGGGCTTGGTGGGGGAGGACCCCGGCCTGGTCGACCGCGTAGGCATAGGCGCCCCGCGCGGGCTTCCAGCACCGGGGTCCCGTCACGTCCAGCGACAACTCGAACAGGTCCTCCAGTCCCGCCCCGGCGAGCAGACGCTCCGTCGACTCGGTGCTTCCGTTGGTCATCGTGGCCAGACGGAACCCCGCTGCCCTCAGCGTGCGTACGCCCTCCGGAACATCGGGGTGGACCTGCAAGCGGGTGAAACTGTCCAGGATGTGCCGGGACGCGGCTTCGATGTCCCTGTCACCCTCCAGTACGTCCGCCAGCAGGGCCCGCAACCCGTCCAGCGCGACCGCCGCGAAGTCCGCGAACCCTCCGGCGGCGGTCAGGGCGATGCCGTCGCGCAGTACTCCCGCGAACCAGGTGGGCATCAGCGACGCGGGCGCCCCGACGTCTTCGAAGCGGGTTCGAAGCGGTGCGAGGTCGCTGAGTGTCTCGTTCACGTCGAAGATCAGAACCTGGGGATGTCCGGCTGCGCGGCCGGGCCTGGCCTGATGGCTCGCACGGGCGCGCTCGTCGCTCTCCCCGCTCCCTCCGCGCTCGCCGCCCGGCGGGAAGGGGACCGTCACGACTCGTCCTCCAGCCGGATCGCTTTCTTCAGCGCGTCCGTCGACCTGCCGCTCTCCCCGCTGTGCTGTTCGAGCAAGGCAGCCGCGATGGCGTCGAGCTTGCGCTGGATGGCATGTTCCGCGCGCCGTTCGGCGTTCTTGAGCAGGGCCAGCAACAACAGGGTCACCGCGGTCATCAACTCGCCGGCGAAAAGCTGCGAACTCAGGGAGAGCCCGGCGACATGGGTGGCGACGAACGCCGCGACCAGGAGAAGGCACAGGACGGAGAAGAGCGGCGAGCTGGTGAAGTTCGACGCGCGCTCCGCGAGGTGTTCGAACAGACCGCGCCCGCGCTCGCCACGCTCCGCTGGATGTCTGAAGGTCATACCCTCTGGATACCGGACGCGCCCGCGCAAGCGACGTTCCCCCGCCGCTGGGCCGGGTGACCGACCGGGACAGCGGTCCTTCGCGTCGTCCCGGTCGGCCCGTCGGCTCTCTGCGCGGGCTCCGCCCGCCCTCTCGCCTTCTACCCACCCGCCCCGTCCCGCAGGGCGGCACGCAGGACACCGAGGCGGAGGCGCAGTTCAGCCTGGTGCAGCCGGGACAGACAGCGTTCCGTCAGTGATGGCCGCTGGTCACGTGCTTCTCGTACTCCTCGGCCGTCGTCTTGGCGATCTGACCGCTCTGGCCGAAGTACGCCCTTGAGAGCCTGGCGCGCAGCTTTTCGCTCCACCTGACCTTGCGCTGGACGCCGTTTTCGTCCGCGGTCGGCGGGACCTCGTGAGGAGCGTATTGTTCGTGCGCCGTGAGGGTGAACAGCTGCTCCCGCGAAAGCGGTTCGTGGGCCTCAACGAACTCTCCGTGCGGCAGGCGCTTGATGATGCCGCTCTCGCGGCCGTGTTCCACTTTCTCCTTGTCGCGGTGCTGGAGCCCGAGACAGATCCTCTTGGTGACGACGAACACCACGACCGGCACCACGAAGAACCCGATGCGGGCGGCCCAGGTGATCACGTTGATCGAAAGGTGGAAGTGGGTGGCCACCAGGTCATTGCCGCCACCGAGCAGCAGAAGCAGGTACTCGGCGACCCATGCGGCGCCGAACGCGGTGCGCGTCGGATTGTTGCGGGGGCGCTCCGTGATGTGGTGTTCCCGGTCGTCGCCGGTGATCCAGGCCTCGACGAAGGGGTACAGCCACAGCACCAGGAGGATGGTGGGGAAGACGATCAGCGGGATCAATACCCCGAGCTGCAGGGTGTGGCCCCAGAGGTTGATCTCCCAGCCGGGCATGAGTCGGATCAGGCCCTCCGAGTAGCCCATGTACCAGTCGGGTTGGGCGTCGGTGGTCACCTGGTCGGGGCGGTAGGGGCCGTAGCTCCAGATCGGGTTGATCTGGGCGATGGCCGCCATGATGGCCAGGACACCGAAGACGAGGAAGAAGAATCCGCCGGCTTTGGCCATGTAGACCGGCATCAGGGGCATCCCGACGACGTTTTTGTTGGTCCTTCCCGGTCCCCAGCTCTGGGTGTGCTTGTGGTAGAAGACCAGCGCCAAGTGGGCCACGAGCAGCCCCAGCATGATGCCCGGAATCAGCAGCACGTGGATGCTGAACAATCGAGCGATGAAGTCCACGCCGGGGAATTCCCCGCCGAAGAAGAAGAAAGAAAGATACGTCCCGACGATCGGTACGGAGAGAAGCGCTCCCTCCATGAAGCGGACCCCGGTCCCGGACAGAAGGTCATCCGGCAGCGAATACCCCATGAAGCCGTCGAACATTCCGAGAATCAACAGCCCGGCACCGAACAGCCAGTTGGCCTCTCGGGGTCTACGGAAAGCGCCGGTGAAGAAGACTCGCATCATATGTACGAGCATGGACGCGATGAAGACGATGGCGGCCCAGTGATGGATTTGACGAAGGAGCAATCCTCCGCGCAAGTCGAAGCTGATGTCCATGGTCGACTTGAAAGCTTCACTCATGCGGATGCCGTTCAACGGCACATAGGTACCCTGATAAACAACTTCATTCATGCTGGGCTTGAACCAGAGCGTCAGGTAGACACCCGTCAGAATAATGATGACGAAGGAGTAGAGTGCCACCTCCCCAAGCATGTAGGACCAATGATCGGGAAAGATCTTTCTGAGATTCGGCTTGGCGATTGCGAACAAGCCGAGGCGACCGTCCGCCCACGTCGCGATCTTCTCCCCCCTGGGCGCCGGGGCGTCCTCGCGATGACCGGAGGACGAAGGCGTGTGCTGCGCAGAAGACATGCGTTGTGCTCCCGGAGGTTGAGGCCGCCTCTTCGGCGACCGCCACACTTGCGCCCCGCGGGCTGTGGCCGGCGTTTCACGGAAGGAAACTCGCTGCTACCCGAGCAAGGAACTTCCCGCGCCAGCGTGGCCCATACGCGGCCTTTCCGCGAATGAACCAGCCCTTGGCCGCGATCTTTCACCCAGAAGGCGGAAGGCCCCCGGGCTGCGGTGCCCGCTTGATTGGCGGCGCCCTGTCAATGGCGGTCGAGATTTCCGGGCTGCCGGTATCGGCCGAATGGGTGCCGGGCGGTTTCGATGGTCACGAGGGGTGGTCCTCGGGCCACGGCGACGCTGTCAGACCGAGTGAACCGGGATGGTCCACAGGTGTACCAGGTGCCTCGCGAGTGACACGTCTTCGATGAAGACCAGCACCTGAAAACGCAGCTGGGACCGCAGGCCCTTCACGTGCCGCCGGGGCGGGCTGGGAGCGACAGTGGACCGGATCCCCTGATCCGCCAAGAACCGGCGGATCTCGTCAGCGGCCGCAGTCGTGGCGACACGTGCCACAGGCGCCAGCAATCCGTACGGATAGGGGCGAGAGCGCCCTCGGGCGATAAGCGCCCGAGCGGCACGGACCCATGCACGTGCGCCCATGACTTCCATACCTCCGGCTCGGCGGATCGTCTACGGCGCTGTCGTCGCGACGATCAAACACGACAAATGCAAGCACACGTCGCAGAGCGCGGCGAAGGTTTCCTGTGGGGTGTCATGGTGAGCCAACAGTTCTCGCGTTGACGAATCAGCCGGCTTCGCGGGGAGGGAGCGGGACTGTGGAAGACAATTCCGCGTGCTTACGCTGCCGACGCATTCACCCGTTTCGGGGAAAAGTACTTCTGCCGTCCTCCGTGCGGCCGTGACCCCGACACGATGACGGCGGCGGCCGGCCGAATTGCCGTCAGTGCGATGCGGTGTCCGCCGCATGTGGAGGCCGGGCCCTGGAATGATTATTCGCCCGCGAACATCTACCGAGGGGGAGTTGCGCGCATGGCTGCGGCAGCGACGCCCCAGGCGGCCGGGCATGCCCGGCTTCCGCGGCCCGAACCGGCCGGGCTTCCCCCTTCTCGTGGTCGGAGGACGTTGTTCGTGTCTGGCCGGCGTGGCGGCGGTTACGCCGGGTCGTGACCGCTGTCGTGAGGTGCGCTGCGCCGGAGGGATGGGGCGTCCCGATGGGGCAGGGTGACGGGCCGAGGAGCGGGTTCGGCGTGAGCGGGTCCGGTAGGCGGCCGCCGATCCGATCCGATCGGGGCAGGGGCCAGTGAGTGACCGGGGGGTGGCCCGGCGCTTCAGGGTGACGCGGATGTCGGCGAACCGCCGGCGGCGGGCGTTGGCTTCGGGCGGCCGACAGCCCTGGTTTCCCAGAGCCCGGGCGGCGCCCGCTGCAAGCTCGGCATGCGGTACAGGCCCGGCCTCATCGACGGCCTCGCCGCCAAGAACCCGCTGAGAGCCGGGCCATCCACATGGCGAAGGGCACATGGCGGCCGCTTTCGGATTGGCGGTGGCCACGCGCGGCGAGAGCCCCGGTCGCGCATTCCGCGCAGGCGCGCGTGGGGAATGGTACGGAGGATGGACCAGGACGTATTGGTTGCCTTCGACGCGGCTGCGGGCGCGGGCAGTCATTCCAGCGTTTGAACGTCCTCTTCGTCAGCAGCAGGAAGCGAGGAACCGATCGTGGACCTGACCTATCCGATCCGTGCGGCCCGGCGCGCCGCAGCAAAAGAGCAGGCCGTCTACCAAGGCGAGGAGGAACGCCCCTTGGCGGGCTACCTCGCCCTGATGGGCACCTACGCGGCCACTGTCGTCGGGATTGGCCTGACGGCCAGGGCCAACAGGCGCCCGTTGCCCAGGCTCGGCGCCTTCGATGTACTGATGCTCGCCTGCGCCACCCAACAGCTCTCCCGGATGCTGACCAAGGACCCGGTCACCAGTCCGCTACGAGCCCCCTTCACCCGCTACCGCGGTACCTCCGGACCAGCGGAACTGGAGGAGGAGGTGCGCGGCACGGGGATCCGCCACGCTGTCGGTGAACTCGTCACCTGTCCCTACTGCGCCGGCCTGTGGACCGCCACCGCCCTGACAGCGGCGCACATCTTCGTCCCGAAGACCGCGCGCTTGACCACCGCCGGACTCAGTGCCCTGGCGGGCGCCGACCTGCTCCAACTGTGTCGCAGCCGCCTGCAGTGAGAATTCGTGTCCTGAGAAGCCGTGACCCCTGCTCGCGATGTCCCAGCCATCCGCGAGCTCAGCCGAACCAGCGCCGAAGGGCCAATTCACGGCGACGCCCGAAAAGCGAGAAGGCGCAGAGCGCTCTCTCCGGGCGCAGCGCAACGCAGCGAGGGCATGAGGGCGACGAGGGCAACGACGGCAGCAACGAGGGCGACACCGGATCGGCCCGGATAGCGCAATTTTGGCCAGATGAGTAAATACCGCGGTGGATTGGGCATCCGGAATGCATGACTTCATCTTCGACACCGACCCCGGACCCGGACCCTCGCAAGACGACGGGGCTGGAACCGGGGGGAGGCGTACCACCGGGCGAGACCCCGCCCGCCGAGAGCAGCATGTCGGGGGCCGGGCCCCGGGAGACCCACAACCCGACGAAGGGCTGGGCGAAGGCGCCGCTCGCGGTGATCATCGGTCTCGCAGTGGTGGTTGCGGGGTTCTTCCTCGCCTACGCGATCATCCTGCTGCGGTAACCGTTGCGGCGGGACGGAGAGAACGCCGCCAGGAGCCGCCGGGCGGTGTTTGGTGCTTTTGACGAGTCCTCGGCTTTGCAGGGCCTGAGCACTGACCTTGTAGGTGCTGTCTGGCCAGACTCCATCGGGACAGCCCCGGCTCCGTCTTTGACTCGCGCCCTGCGTCGGGCCCGCTTCGACTACGTCCTGGTGGACGGCACGATGGCTGGCGGCCCTGCTGCAGCACTCTTTCGAAGAGACGTGCAAGGCCGGCGGCCGCGATCTGATGGGGGCGTATGGCGAATTGCTGGATGAACGCTCGCCGGACGACTTCTGGGCACTGGTGGAGGAGAGGCTGGCAGCTGGCCAGATGTGTCTGCTGTTTGTCGCCGACAGGATCCCGAGGGAGCTGCGCGCGATCGTGGAGTTCCTCAACCGTCAGATGCGGCACACCGACGTGTACGCAGTGGAACTGACCCAGTATCGCGGCGACGGCGAGCTGACGGTCCTGGTGCCCCGTGTCTACGGCGAAGCTTGGGCTCCATCACAAAGCGGTTGGGGCGTGAAGCTGTGGCCGAATTCGCGGATGCGCTACCGCCCGTGGCCGGGCTGGGGAAGAAGCTGGCCGTGCAGCGGGAGTCGGGCTTCAATGGCTGGCCAGGTGTCTCTCTTGCAGCACATGGCAATGCGGCACAATTGCGCTCTCGACCGCGTGCCGGCAACTGCCGGCACGCGGCTGACCCTTGTCCGGCGAAGGGGGCGGGCTGCCCCTTCGCTGACTGGCCTCCGTCGCTCCTCTACACCGGCAGAAACGGACTCGGCCGCCCGTGCCAGGAGATGCGCAGTGCGTCCCGGGCCCGGGTGGTAGCGACGAAGAGCTGGTTGCGGGCCTTCTTGAGTTCGCGTTCGTAGCGGTTCGGGTCGCTCGTCGCGTACTTCTCGATGATGGAGGTACGCGGCACGACGCCGTCGCCGACTCCGATGACCGCGAGCTTCTGATATTCGAGGCCCTTGAAACGGTGCATGGTGCCGATGTGGACTTCCCCGTCGCCTTGCGGACCGTCCTTGGTGAGCGTGGCAGTGGCGATGTCATGCTTCTGGTAGAGGTCGGCTGCGACGCGGCCGACCAAGTCGCCGTCGGCGACGCAGACGGCGATGGCGCCGCTGGGGTCGCGTACGGTGCCGTCCTCAGTGGGGCGGGTGATTTCCTCGCGCCAGATCTTGATGGACTCAGCGAGCTGGGTGATCTCGTCGGTCCAGTCTGCGCAGGCGATCATCTCTGGTGCAGGGCCGCGGAGCAGGGAGTGGTAGCCGGTGAGGGTGTCGGTGCCGTCGTCGAGGTCGTCGTAGCCGGTGGTGGAGACGACCTTGGCCGCCTGGTCGAGGATCTCCTGGGTCGTGCGGTAGCTGAGGGTGAGCTTCGATGAGCGGCCCCGGATGTTGATGCCGACGGTGGACAGGGTGACCTGGCGGTCGTAGATCCGCTGGTGGGTGTCGCCCGCGATGAACAGGTCGTTCGGCCCCTCCGCGACCATCGCGCGGAGCATTTTCCAGTGGGCGGGGCTGAGGTCCTGGGCCTCGTCGACGACGATGTGCCGATAGCGGTGGCTCAGGTAGCGCTGGGCGGAAGAAGTGGCGTCCCGATGGACGAGGTCGCCGCCGCCGATAGCTTCCTTGAGCTCACCACGCGCCTGAATTTTGCGGGCGCGCTCCATTTCCAGGCGGGCGGCGCGCTCCGCTGCCTGGGCCCAGGTTTCCCGGCCCATACCGAGGCGCAGGGTGAACTGGTCGATGAGTTTCCAGACGGCGGCGCGTTCGGGGCGGGTCAGGGGGCGTCCCATGCCGGCCCGACGGGCCTTGAAGTAGTCCTGGCGAGTGGCGATCGACTGGCCGAGGATGACCTGCTCCCACTCGTCGAGCAGGAACTCGGCGCTCCAGCGCCGCTCGTCGTGCTCGAAGAGAACCTCGGTCAGCAGTTCCAGAGCGCGTTCCTGCGGGAGGAGGCTGCGCTGTGCGCCGGGGGCGATGTTGTCGTTGAGGACGCTCTGGGCGAGCTGGTCGATGTGCTTGATGTCGACGCGGGCGAGCAACTCCTGACCGATCAGCGACGTGAGCCGGGAGCGGAGGTCCGCGGTGAGGTTCTTGGTGTAGGTGGTGAGCAGGATGGGCTTGGTGTGGCCGGACGGGAGCCTTTGGGCGAGGCGTGCGACGCGGTGCAGGGCGACGATGGTCTTGCCGGTGCCGGGACCGCCGCTGACCCGAGCCGGACCGCTGTAGTTCCGCTCGACGATCTTGCGTTGGGTGGGGTGGAGATAGACCTTCCAGGCGCGGAAGTTGCCCTCGGCCAGGACGTTGCGGATGTCGTCGTCAACAGTGGTGACCGCGGTCCGCACGAGCGCGGCGGCCATGTCGTCCTCGAAGCCGGGTTCGAGTTCGGCGGCAGCGGGCTGGGTGATCTCGCGCTCGACTTCGTCGACGCTGAGACCCGCGCCGAGGCCGGTGAGCACCTCCGCGGTGAGCCGGGGCGCGCCGGAGACGAGGTCGTCCAGTTCCTCATCGGTAGTGACCGTGAGGGCGAGTTCGATGAGGGCTTCGGCCACGCCGAGGGCGCGCAGTTGCTCTGCGGTGCATCCTGCGAGCAGGGGGGCGGCCGGGGCCGGCGGTTCGGTAACCGGGTCGACGGCAGGCAGGGCCTTGTCTCCGGATGCCTTGCCGTGCGCATCGTCGCGGTCGTCGCCATGCTCATCGGGCGCCGGGGTGAGTTGAACTCCCGCGCGCTGCAGCACGCTCTGCCCGACCACGCCCAGGTCGACGAACTCGATCTCACCGGTGATCCGGTTGATCGCGACAGTGAGTTCCTCGTAGACGTGCTTGCGGTGCCGCACGGCCACGATCAGCCACTGCTCGACTCCGTCGTTGCCGACGCCCGCCTTCGACAGGAGCGCCCGGTAGGAACGGTCGATCTTGGCGCGGAAAATCCGGCCGTCGCCCTTGAGTGGTTTGAGGTCGAGGCTGGGTGCCCAGGGTCGAGACGGAACTGGTGGCAGAAGTCGTAGAACTTCGTCTTGACCGAGGAGTCCATCTTGTAGAGCTCGTTCTCGGCCTTCTGGTACAGGCTCAGGCGTGCGGTCATCGGTCGGCACTCGGATCTTCGTCGGGGCCGCCGGAGAAGGTCCGGCGGCCGGAGCGTCAGGCGCGGTGGTCGGTGGTGTCGGGCAGCAGAGTGAGGAGTTCGGCGAGGTGGTCCAGCCACTCGTCGGCGGTGCGGACCGTGAACCCCGCATCGTGGTAGGCCCGCCAGGTCTTGTCGCTCTCCTCGTCGTCCGCCTGGTGCGGCTCGGCCATCACCTGCGCGACACACGCCACGGTCAGGTGTTGGACCACGATCCCTTCCAGTGCCCACCGCAGCCCGCGGCGTGACAGCTTCGCCCGCGGCTCCGCCGCGCGGGTGGTGTCCTGTCGCCACACGTGCCCGCAGTCGGTGCAGCGACAGCGACGCACCACCACCTCCAGCAACGTCGGACGCCACCCGAGCGGCTCGTGCGCCAACCGGCGGACCACGCTGTCGCGCGGGGCGCCCTCCCAGCCGCAGCGGCGGCACCACTGGTCCGGATCGACGACCCGCTGGGCGACCACAGCGCGGTCAGGTCCGCGCCGCTGCCCGACGGCTACGAGGCCGAGCTCGTCAAGCCGGCAGAACGTGGACAGGTCAGCATGGGTGAAGCCGTTGTCAGCGGCAGCGTCGGGCACCCGCCCGCTTCGAACGAGGAGACTCCCGAGTCGGCCTCACCACTTCACAGGTCCATGGGCGTCGATGAAGGTTCCCGTCGCGTCAGCGGTACTGAGGGCCGCAGCCTGAGCGATGACCTCGGCAGCCTCCTCGGGGGTGACGGGTGCCTGCTCCTTGTTGCCAGGCGCGAGATCGGTCTGTACCCATCCGGGACACACTGAGGTCACCTTGATGGAGGTGTCGGCGAGCGCCTTGGACAGCACGATCGTGATCGCGTTGAGGGCAGCCTTGGAGGACTGGTAGGCCGGCACGACCATGGAGTGCCACGGAGAGTTCGGGTCGGTCTGATGAGCAAGCGAGCCCACCGTGCTGGAAACGTTCACGATCCGTCCCGCCGGGCTCTTGCGAATCAGCGGCAGGAACGCCTCCACGACGGCGACCGGGCCCAGAACGTTCGTGGCGTAGGTCTGCTCAAACATCGCCAGGTCGAGGACCTCCTTCGGATCGGCGTTGGTCGCCTCCGGCAGGATTCCCGCGTTGTTGACGAGCACGTCGAGATGCCCGACGCGCTCGGAGACCTCAGCCGCGGCCGCACGCACTGATGCCGGGTCGCTGACATCCATCGTGAGGCTGCTCACCGAGAACCCCTCACGAGACAGCCGATCCGCTGCCTCCGCCCCGGCGTCGGACTTCCGAGCGGCAACGATCACGTGGCCGCAATCACGTGCGAGCCGCCGGGCAACTGCCAAACCGATCCCCCGGTTGGCACCGGTAACGAGCGCGATCTTCACAGTCAGGTCCTCTCAAGATGGCTTCGCGACCGTCGTGTTGAGCGGCCGCACCCAGCAAGCACATCAATCGGCCACGGCGAATGCTGGCGAGAATCAGACGCCGCGATCGAACCTGTCTGCAGAGCGAGCGGTACCCGCTCAGCAGCCTGCGCCACACCGTCATCTTTCAGAGCCGGTTTGGTCTCCCCGCAGGGCCGGACCTGGGAGACTAGGGATCATGACCGACCGCCGACCGCTCTCGCTGCCCGTCTTCTCCGAGCCCGCTTCCGACGCTCCCGTACGTGCCCAGGCGGGTGGGCGCCGGATGATGCCGGTCGAGCAGGGCGCCGACTTCCGCCAGCCGCCGGGCGAGCCCGTACCCGTCCCGGCCCGACGTCCTTTTGCCCCCGGCGGCCTCACCTTCTCGGACCCGGACCGCCAAGTCTGAGCGCTACCACCTTGGGTTGCACCCCGTCCGGGACCAGCTTCCCCCCTGGGCCCCATTGCCCGGTGTGCCGGCGCCTCCACCTGGACAGTGGTCGTGACCGGCCCGGATCCCGCCTCGGATACCGTGTTCCTCTACGGGGTGTCATAACGGATGTGACGCCCCCCACCGGAGGTAGTCAGCGTATGAGTTCAAAGCGCAGCAAGAATCCAGCCCTGCCCGTACTTGACGACGCGTTCCGACTCGCGTCGGTCAAGGACGCCGAAGAGTCCACCCGTGACTTGGCCGCGCGGCTGGCCACCACCGAGCTGCGCCGTGTCTCCCACCCGGGCCGGGTCACCTGGGAGCCCACCGATCAGGCCGAGCCGGTACCGGTCCCGCCGACTGTGGTCGATGGTGACGGGGACCTGTGGCTGCGGGACCGGGGGACTGGCACCTGGACCATGCCCGAGTTCAACCCGCAGGAGTTCCCGGCCCGCTGTGGCGAGGTTCTGACGTGGAACGAGCTTGCCCGCGAGTTCGGGCCGCTCACCGGACTGGCCGACGACCGCCGCATCGGCGGCGGCCGGCGCTGACCGCGCAGCCTTCTGGGGTGACCGCGTCCCGGAAGCGCCCGTTACGGGCGGCTGGGAGCTCCAGCTCACCGCCGAGCTCTCATTGGAGCCGCGCCCCCCACGCGCCGATCAGTGACTCGGCGTGGCTGGTCACAGAAGCCGGGCCGGAACCCGGACAACATGCAGCTGCATATCCGGGAGACCCCGCGGGCCGCCCTGAACGTCGTCATCGCCCAGCAAGTGATGCCCGCCTTGAACGCGGCCGCGCAGGTCGAGTTGGTGCCGGGTGCGCAGCCGCAGGTCCTCGTCTGCAAGCCGGTTGACTTCGACACGCTGAGCGTGTCGCACCTCAACCGGCTGCGTACCGGAGTCCACCGTCAGGGGTTCACAAGTGCGTGATCGCCGCCCGGTAGATGACGGAGATCGACCTCTGGCTGGACATCCCGCAGGTAACCGTCTCCGTCGGCGTCGAACGCCGCGACCATCACCGCTGAGCCGGGCAACCTGGTCTGCGGCCGCATCCCGGAGCAGGGCCGCTGAGCCGGGCAACCTGGTCTGGGGCCGCATCCCGAAGCAGGGACATGCCACAGCGGACTGACCCTCCGCCCCGGAGCCGTCCCCGTACCCCGGCCCCGAGCGCCGGGGTACGGGGAGGGCCGGACGTCTCCGGGGGGTAGCCCCACCTGGGGTTGTGCGGGTAGCGGGATCGTGGCGGAAGGGGTGCATGCCGATCCACCGGGCGGTGGGTGCACCGGGTGGGTGCGACCGCCAGGAACGCGAAGCCCCCCGCCCCCCGCACCCCGCCCCCCGCACCCCGCCCCCTCGCACCCCCCACCTGCGACCCACCTCGCGAGTTCCGACGTCTCGTCCAGCCGCGACAGCTTCCGCGGGTCCTCACCAGGTAGACCCGGGTGACGCAGCCGTACTCCACCACGGCGCTCAACGCGTGGCCATCTCGTGTGTTGGTAGGAACGCTGTCACCAGCCGCAGATGGTGATGATCTTCGTGGGTGTCACCCGGGTGGCCGTGGAGCCCGGCGGTGCCCCGCGGTTCGTTTCCCCGTTCGGTGGGCGCACAGAGCCCCTGGCGGTCCCGTAGCCCGACGGAACGGGGGCGCGGCCGCGACGCGAGCGGCGTTCCGGATGCGGCAATCGGCGGGGCTCCACAGACTGGAACGGGCAGGGCCGCCCGGCTACCCCCAGCACTGGAGGACACACGTGTCCGATCGACCGACACCACCGGCCCGCGCTGCACGCCGAATCCGGGTCGCCTCGGTGCCCGCGGGACATGTGTACGTGCGGCACTGCTCCGTACCGGAGTCCGACGGCGTCACGCGGCTGCGCGATCCCCGGCCCAACGGCGCGCCGAGCACGTCGCAGCGGTGGTGGCCCCCGGTGATGCTCGACCCGGCCTGGGTGAGCGAGCACCACGACGACTTCGACGTCTTCCATCTGCACTTCGGGTTCGACGCCCAGAGTCCTGAGCAGCTGACCGCCCTCGTGGACGCTCTGCGGCGCCACGGCAAACCATTCGTCTATACGGTGCACGATCTGCGCAATCCGCATCAGCCCGACCCCGCGATCCACGACGCGGCCCTGGACGTCATCGTGCCCGCAGCCGACCGGCTCATCACGCTCACCCCGGGTGCCGCCCGTGCCATCGACGATCGGTGGGGGCGCACGGCCACCGTCCTGCCCCATCCTCACGTGGTCGAACTGCCGCGGCTGGCCCAGGTGCGGCCTCCGCGCGACCGTTTCCGGATCGGGGTGCACGCCAAGAGCCTGCGCCCCAACATGTCCGTGCTGCCCGTCGTGCGCGTCCTCGCCGACACCGCGGGCGAACTCCCGGGGGCGGAGCTGCAGGTGAATATCCACCGTGACGTGGCGGACGCGGCGTCCCCGGCCCACGCTCCGGCACTCGTGAGTGAGCTGCGCGCCCTGGCCGATCGAGGGTGCCTCACCCTTCACGTGCATGACTACTTCGACGACGACCAGCTCTGGGACTACCTCGCATCGCTCGACCTGTCCGTACTGCCCTACCTGTTCGGCACCCACTCCGGATGGCTGGAGGCGTGCCACGACCTGGGCACCGCGGTCGCCGCACCGGACTGCGGGTTCTACGCCCAGCAGCGGCCGTGTCTGACGTACGGGCACACTCAGGATGGCGGGCTTGACGAGGAATCACTACGCAAAGCTGTGCTCACCGCCTTCGACCGGCGGCCCGCGCCCCGGGCGAGCGTGCGCCGGCGCGTTCAGGAACGGTCCGACATCGCCGACGCCCATTACGCGCTCTACGACGCTGTCGTACGGGAGGCGGCATGGTGCGGGTAGCTCTGATCGCGTCCGCACGTTTCCCGATCAGCGAGCCGTTCGCCGGTGGCCTCGAAGCACACACGTGGGGGCTCGCCCATACGCTGACGCGGCGGGGCCACCAGGTGGAGCTGTTCGCGGCACCCGGTTCCGATCCGGCCCTCGGCGCACGCGAACTGCCGGTGCGCAGAGCCGCGTTGAGTTCCGCCGCGCGCGCGGACGTCAGCATGCCCGGGGCCGTCTGGATGGAGGAGCACCACGCCTATCTCGGGCTGATGCTGGACTTGGCCGAGGACGGCGCGAACCGGTTCGACGTCGTGCACAACAACAGCCTGCACTACTTGCCGATCGCGATGGCGCCTGCCCTTCGGGTGCCGGTGGTCACGACGCTGCACACTCCGCCCACGCCCTGGCTGGAGTCCGCCATCCAGGCCCGTGACGTCTGCCCGGTGGTGTTCACCGCGGTCAGTGATTTCACGGCGTCCGCCTGGCGGTCCAGCGTGCCGCGGGCCCGCGTGGTACGCAATGGAATCGACACGGACTTCTGGCGGCCGGGCCCCGGCGGTCACGACCTCGCGTGGTCGGGGCGCCTGGTCCCGGAGAAGGGCGCGCATCTGGCGATCCGGGCCGCCCGGTCGGCTGGGGTACCCCTGCGGCTCGCCGGCCCGGTGTCGGACAGGCGGTACTTCGAGGAGGAGGTCGAGCCCCTGCTCGGCGAGGACGTGCGGTACGTCGGCCATCTCAATCGGTCCGGGCTCGTGGAGCTGCTGGGGACGGCGGGCGCCGCCCTGGTCACGCCACGGTGGGACGAGCCGTACGGTCTGGTGGTCGCCGAGGCGCTGGCGTGTGGCACCCCCGTGTGCGGCTTCGACCGGGGTGCGCTCGCCGAGATCCTCACGCCCGACTGCGGTCTGCTGGCGTCACCGGGTGACGTGGAGGCGCTGGCCGAACTGATCCCGCGTGCCATGAAACTGGACCGCACAGAGGCTCGCCGACGGGCGGAACGGTTCTGTTCGCTCGACCGGGCCGCCGACGCCTATACCGCCCTGTATGAGGAGGTGGCGCGGTGATCGGCTACTACGTCCACCACCAGGGGCGCGGGCACCTGCACCGGGCCCAGTGCATCGCGGCTCACGTACCGGGCGAGGTCACCGTCCTCTCCTCGCTCTCCCGGCCTTCCGGATGGCCGGGACCATGGGTCTCTCTGTCTGCCGACACCGCGCTCGAACCCCTCGACCCGACGGCCCGTGGGCGCCTGCACTGGGTGCCTCTGCACCATCCGGGGCACCGCGAACGCATGGGCGCCATCGCCGACTGGATCCGGCGCGAGGAGCCCCGGCTGTTCGTCAGCGACGTGTCGGTGGAAGCCGCCGCCCTGGCCAGGCTCATGGGTGTCCCGGTCGTCGTCGCGGCCATGCGCGGCGACCGTCAGGACGAGGCCCACCGGCTGGGCTACGACCTCGCCGACGCGCTCCTGGCCCCCTGGCCGGACTCCCTGCCCGAGCCGGGATGGCCGGCCCACTGGCTGGCCAAAACCCTGCACACCGGAAGCATTTCGCGGTACGACGGCCGGCCACGCCCCGCTTCCCGGCCATCTGGTGCATCCTCCGCCAAGGAGGTCGTGGTCATGCTCGGCGCCGGCGGCACGGATCTCGACGCCGAGCGATTGAGGGAAGCGGCAGCAGCGACCCCCGACTGGAGGTGGACCGTGCTGGGCGGCCCGGAGGGCTCATGGATCGAGGACCCGTGGCCCGTGCTCTGCCGCGCCCGGGTCGTCGTCACCCACGCCGGCCAGAACGCCATCGCGGAATGCGCGGCCGCCCGAGTCCCCACCCTCGTCATCCCGCAGGATCGACCCCACGGCGAGCAGCACGCCACCGCCCGGGCGCTGCGCGCATCGGGACTTGCGACCGTACGGGACACCTGGCCGCAACCGCCTGTATGGCCAGGCCTGTTGGAAGAAACGGCCGCGCGACCGGACCGCTGGGCCCAGTGGTCACCGGGCGACGGCGCACGGCGCGCCGCGGAGCTCCTCGCCCGCCTGTCATCTCCCACGTCCCGGCGGGACGCATGCGCACCGCGGTGATCACCATCGCGGCGGGCCGGCACACCCACCTGCTGCTCCAACAGGACGGCCTCGCCGCCAGCACCCGCCTCCCCGACCACTACGTGGTCGTAGCCATGGCCGACCCGGCCATCCCCCGCCTCACCGCCGGGCGCGAGCCCGTCGCGGACGTGAGCGCTCTGCCTCTCTTGGACGGGCGCCTACCGCTGGCCGCCGCCCGCAATGCCGGAGCCACACGCGCCCTCGCGGCCGGCGCGGAGCTGCTGGTCTTCCTGGACGTGGACTGTGTGCCCGGCCCCACGCTTGTGCGGCGTTACGCCCAAGTCGCCGCTGAAGGCGCCCTGTTGTGCGGAACCGTCGCCTACCTCCCGCCGCCGCCATCCCACGGCTACCGGCTGCACGAACTGGACGCCATGGCCGCGCCGCACTCCGCCCGCCCGGCCCCGGCCGACGAGCACGTCGTGCGAGCCGGAGACCCAGCCCTGTTCTGGTCACTGTCCTTCGCCCTCACCGCGAGCACG
This sequence comes from Streptomyces sp. NPDC048361, assembly GCF_040651795.1. Taxonomy (NCBI): domain Bacteria; kingdom Bacillati; phylum Actinomycetota; class Actinomycetes; order Kitasatosporales; family Streptomycetaceae; genus Streptomyces; species Streptomyces sp. NPDC048361. The sequence continues at coordinate 40,756 of NZ_JBEZKW010000013.1, read as the reverse complement.
TGGCGGCGCGTCGGGGGATTCTGCGAGTCCTACACCGGCTACGGAGGCGAAGACACCGACTTCGCCGCCCGTGCCGCCTCGCTCGGCGTCGAGTTGTGGTGGGTGGGCGGAGCGCCCGCGTACCACCAGTACCACCCGACGCACAGCCCGCCCGTTCAGCACCTCGACGACATTCTGCGCAACGGCGCGCTGTACAAGGCGCGTTGGGGCTCCTGGCCCATGCAGGGGTGGCTGCGCGCGTTCGAAGAGCGGGGTCTGGTGGCGTACGACGCCGCTACGGATGGCTGGCGCAAGACCGAAGTCGGTGAGCCGGATCGAAGGTGATGACGTCGGCGGAACACGTCACCGCGGCCATGGTGCGTTGCATCATCCGCAAGGCGGCGTCCGCGAGGTCGGTGTCGAGGTGCGGGACCGCTTCGGGAGCCACGATGACCTGGAAGTGCCCGATGTGGGCGTCCAGCGCGGAGTACAGCACGCACTGCCCGGCGTGACCACCGCCGAACAGCACCCGTCCCGGCAGGATGCCGCGTTCCCCCGCGCCGGCCAGGGGTACTGAACGGGTCATGGGATCTTTGAGTTCACCGGTGTTGCTGGTGCTGTTCGTCGTCAGCGCTGCAGTGATCTGGTACGCGGGCATCAAGTTGTCGGACACGACGGACGTCCTGTCGGAACGGCTGGGCCTTGGCAGTGCGCTCGGCGGTCTGATCATGCTGGCCATCGCGACGAACCTGCCGGAGATCGCGATCACCGCGAGCGCCGCGATGGACGGGCAACTCGATGTCGCAGTGGGCAACATCCTCGGCGGCATCGCCCTCCAGACCGTGGTGCTCGTGGTCCTGGACGCCGCCGGGGTGCGTCCGCGTGCCCCGTTGACCCGGCTCGCGGCCAGTCTGGTCCTGGTCCTGGAAGGCGCCCTGGTGATCACCGTGCTGGCGGTGGTGGTGATGGGTACGCAGTTGCCCGGGGACCTGACGTTCGTCCGCCTGGATCCCGCGTCCCTGGCCATCACGGTGCTCTGGATCGTGGGCCTGGTGCTGCTGAACCGGGCCGGCAAGGGTCTGCCGTGGCAGGCCGGCGGTGATGCGCCCGGCGCTCAGCCGCAACCGCGTGGGCACTCCAAGGGCAAGAAGGAGAAGTCCGCCAGCGACAAGGGCGTCAGTACGGCCCGTGCCGGAGCCGTCTTCGGCGTCGCCGCGGCCGCGACACTGGTGGCCGGCGTGCTCATCGAGCGCTCCGGCGAGGAGTTCTTCGGCCGCCAGGGTCTGTCCGGCATCCTGTTCGGCGCCACGGTGCTGGCGGCGGCCACCTCCCTGCCCGAGGTCAGTACCGGACTGACGTCGACGAAGCTGGGCGACTACCAACTCGCCATCAGCGACATCTTCGGCGGCAACGCGTTCCTGCCCGTGCTGTTCCTGCTGGCCACGCTCATCTCCGGCAAGCCGGTCCTTCCCGCGGCGCACCACACGGACATCTACCTGACCGCGCTGGGCGTCGTCCTGACCGGCGTCTACGTGGCCGGCCTGGTCTTCCGGCCCAAGCGCCAGTACCTGCGGATGGGCGTCGACAGCCTTGCCGTCCTCGTCATGTACGCGGCCGGAATTGCCGGCCTGGCCACCATCAGCGGCTGACCCGCACCCTGGCCGCCGGTCAGCCTGCCGGTGGCCCTCCCTCCCACCAGATCAGCCATCGCCGTTGGAGGCTACGGTCCCGGGCTGGGGCCGGATTGTGCTGTGACCGGCCCGGGCTGAGCCATAATTCGTTTGACCGGGCCGCGAGTCGACACGGCACTGAGGCCGGACACCACGAGACGTGGTGCCGGTATTCCGAGGAGGCACGGCAGCGATGGAGATCCGTTCTACGACCGACGAGGATCTCGATGTCTTCGTTGACACAGTCCATGCCGCGTTCGGGCGCTTCCCGGAAACCCCGACAGAGGGCGGTGGGCTCTGGTGGTCGGCGCTCGAAACGGACCGCTGCCTGCTCGCCCTGACCGCGGACGGACGGCCCGTCGGCACCGCCGCCGCGCACCCTTTTGAACTCACCCTGCCCGGTGAGACCGTCATCCCTGCTTCCGGGGTGACCGCTGTCGGCGTCCTGCCCTCCCACCGGCGCCAAGGCGTGCTCAGCACGATGATGCGGCACCAGCTCGGCGAGTTCAGGGCCCGAGGAGAATTCCTCTCCGTGCTGCTGGCCTCCGAGGCCTCCATCTACGGCAGGTTCGGCTACGGACCGGCGACCTACACACACCGGCTGACGGTGCCGCGCCAGCGAGCCGCCCTCGCCGTTCCCCGGGCCCGTGCCGTCACGGGCGCCCCCGCGGCCGGCCCGGACAACACCTCGGTCGAGGTACTGCGGCGTGCCGAGTGCGGCGAGATCCTGGAAGAGGTCTACGACCGCTACCGCCGCGCCCAGCCCGGCGCGTTGTCCCGGCCGCACCGCTGGTGGGCCCTGCGCGCGGGGCAGCCCCCGATATCGCCGGCGCCGCGCCACGTCGCCGTCCACCGGGACGCCGACGGCATCCCTGACGGGTACGCCAGCTACGCGGTCGAGTCCGGCACCCTGACGGTCGACGAGACCATCGCCACCGACGCCGCCGTCTTCACAGCCCTGGCCCGGTTCGCACTCGGACACGACCTGGTCTCTCAGGTCGTGTTCAGGCACGTCCCGCCCGAGCACCCGCTGCGCTGGCAGCTTGCGGACCTCCGAGCCGGCGAGGTGGGCGGCGAGATGGACTGGCTCTGGGTGCGGCTGCTGGACATCCCGGGTGCGCTGACCGCACGTGGCTGGTTCACGGACGGCGAACTTGTCCTCGACGTCGACGACCCGTTCCTCGGCGAACACGGCCGCTACCTGCTGACCGTCCAGGACGGCAAGGCCGTCTGCGTCCCGACAGACCGGGAGCCCGACCTGTCCCTGGACGTGCGTGACCTGGGCTCGATCTACCTCGGCGGCACCGCCCCGAGCACGCTCGTGCGTGCCGGACACATTGGGGCCCACCACCCGAGCGCGGTCGCCCTCGCCGACGCCCTCTTCCGCGCCGAACGTCTCCCGCACTGCGTGCACTGGTTCTGACCGCGCTCGCCGACCCTGCACAAGTCGCATCGGCCCACAGTCACCCCGCGGGGCAGACGCTCCCGGCCCGACAACCTGGCCGGCATCCGACGCACGTACCGCGCGTTCCACATGCGGACCGCGCGGTCCCGTTAAGGGGACGGCCGCCGGGGGGTCAGGTCGTGTGCTGGTCGGGTGCGTCGGCGGCGCACGCGTCCTGCAGTTGCTTGAGATAGGCCAGACCGGTCATGACCTCGTCCGTCGGCAGTCCGAAGTCGATGAGACACGCGATCTCGTCCACGCCGAGCTCCGCGAGCCGCGCCACGACCTGCTCGCCCTTCTCGACCGAGCCGAGCAGGCCGACGTTGTCGAAGTAGTGCTCGAAGGCCCGCTCCACGAGCATGTCGATCTCGTCCGGCTCCAGGTCTCCGGTGCTGAGGTCCGACGCCAGGATGAGCCCGAGTGAGCTGCGCATGTAGTCGCTCAGCGACGGCCGGACCAGCTCTCGGACGCTGTCGGTGTCCTCGCCGAGGTAGGTGTGCACCATCACCACGACGTGTCCCGGCCAACCGGTGTCGGCCGCGGCCTTCCGGTACTCGGAGATCTTGTGCGCCAGTTGTTCGGGAGTCTGGCCGAGCAGGTGGGTGAGGAGCCCGGCTCCGATCCGGCCGGCGCTCCGGAACGTCTCGACGTCGCCGACACTGGCGACCCAGATCGGCAGGTCGGCCTGGACCGGCGGCGGGAACGACCGCACCTTCACCTGGCTCCCCGCGCCGTCGGCGACCTCGATCGACTCGCCGCGCCACAAGGCACGCACCTGCTCGATCCGCTCGTACATCTCCGTCCGGCGGTTCGTGAACGCGGCCGGATTCAGGGCGAAGTCGACGGCGTGCCAGCCGGAGGCGAAGGACACCCCGACCCGGCCCCGGGAGATGTTGTCCACCACGGACCACTCCTCGGCGATCCGCAGCGCGTGATGCAACGGTGCCACGACGCTGCCCGCCCGGATCTTGACACGCTCCGTGGTCGCAGCGATCGCCGCACTGGTCACCGACGGGTTCGGATAGGTCCCACCGAAGGGGTGGAAATGGCGTTCCGGGGTCCACACCGCCGCAAAGCCGTTCTCGTCGGCGAAGCGGGCGCCTTCGAGCAGCAACCGGTACCGGTCGTCCTCGGCGCCTCCGCTGTCGTTGGCGAAATAGAAGAGGCTGAGATCCATCGTGTGTTCTCCCCAGCGGATACGGGTTCGGAGTCGCGGGTGTGTCGCGAACATCGGTCAACAAATGCGCCCGCTTCCGATTCATAGCACCCTCGTTCTTCGCAGACGAACCCACCGCGGACCGCGACGGAAAACGGCCGATGGAGTGTTGTCTCGCCGGCGAGACAAGCGCACGATGAACCCGTCCTCAGGGAAATCAGGTTTCGTTCACACAGGAGAGCCGTGGCCAATCCATTCGAAGACGAGGAAGGCGTTCATCTGGTCCTGGTCAACGGCGAGGAGCAGTACTCGCTGTGGCCGGCGTCCCATGCCGTGCCCGCCGGCTGGGCGGTCGCGCACGACGCGGACACACGGACGAACTGTCTTGAATACGTGTCCGCACACTGGTCGGACATGCGGCCCGCCAGCCTGCGAGAGGTGGTCGGATGACGGTCGACAGCGAGTTCCGTAACCCCATGGACGAGCTGGTGGTGGTCAAGGTGCGGGAGCTGCTGGGGAATCCGGACATCGGCATCGGTGACGACTTCCTGGCGGTGGGTGGCAACTCCATCATCGCCGTCCGCCTCGGCCAGGCCCTCCGCCAGGAACTCGGGGTGTCCCGGATCACGGGCGTCATCCTCAAGAACCCGTTGCTCAGCGACCTCAGCGACGTGCTGACCGAACTGGTCGGCGAGGCGTGAGGCAGAAGCCGAAATCCTGTCTCGCCGGCAAGACATCGAGCCGACGTCACCTTGCGGTGGACGGTGTCCCGGCCCATATGTTCGTGGTCCGGCGGTAGCGCCTTCAGTAAACGGCGCTTCGACCTCTTCTGGAAATCGGCGTCATCCCGTTCCAGCTAGTTGGATGTCGTCGCGGGTTCACGCGGCTGACTTTTTCCAGATGTGATAGATCGGTTGGAGTTCCTTCGTGCCCGGAATGCCGTACAACAATGTTCAGGTCGCGTCGGATTCGGACGGTGATCCCGCGACCGGAGGTCATCTCCGAAAGAGAGCCGCATTCCCGGGAGCAGCCGGCGCCCGGCCCGTGCCGCGGCGCGGGAGGACCTCGTGACGGCGGCCGGAGCCCGGCCGTGGACCGGATTCCTGTTTCCGGGGCAGAGTTCTGAGTACGTCGGCATGGGCGTCGAGCTCCATCGCGAGCACCCGTTGTTCCGTGCGGGCGTCGACCGGCACGCCGAGCAGTTCCGCCGACTCACGGGCATCAGCCCGCTCGACGTGTTCGCCGACCCGGCCGCACAGACCCGGGCGGAGCTGCTCCAGCCCGCGGTCTTCCTCCTGCAGGTCGCGTTGGCGGAGTTCTGGACCTCGTGCGGGGTGCGGCCGGACGCGGTGGTCGGCCACAGCCTCGGCGAATACGCGGCCGCCTGTGTGGCAGGGGTGTTCGGCGTCGAGGAAGGGCTCGAACTCGTCAGCGCCCGCGGCCGGGCCTTCGCGGCGGTGCCCGGCGCCGGCCGGATGGTCGCCGTGGGCGGCCCCGACCCGGCGGAGCTGGAAAGCCTGGTCGCGGCATACGGCGACGCGGCGTCGGTGGCCGCGTACAACGCTCCGGAGCGGATCGTCGTCTCGGGGACCGACGAGGCGATGGCGGAGTTGGTGACTGCGTTCGAGCGGCGGGGCTGGCTCACGATCGCGCTGGAGACCACCCACGCCTTCCACTCGACGTCGGTCGCTCCGGCCGTCCCGGCGCTGGTCGAGGCGGCCGGCCGGATCCGGCACCGGACCCCGGCCGTGCCGTTGGCGCTGAACCTCACCGGGGGTTGGGCCGAAGGCGGGGAGCTCGGCGCGGACTACTGGGGCCGGCAGCTCACCTCACCGGTCAGGTTCATGGGGGGAGTGCGGGCACTGATGGACCACGGCTGCACGGTCTTCCTGGAGGTGGGTCCCGGACGGACGCTGACCACGGCCGGCCGGGCGCAGAGCGGCGGGAACGAGCTCTGGCTGTCGGGGCTGTCGCCTCGGACACCGGATTCGGTGACGGTCCTGGAACACCTGACCCACCTGGAGGAGGCGGGGATTCCGGTCGACTGGGTGAGGTATCACGCGCCGTTCCGTGCCACGGGGCGGACAGCCGGTGCGGATCGGCCGGCAGCGGATCGGCCGGCTCCGGCGCCTTCCACCGAGTTGCCGTTCCGGATCGAGCGGGTCGTGATCCACGAGTCGGCGAGCGCCGCGAGGTCCGGAGTCGCGGTGGTCCGGCACCGGGTGGGTGGGACGGAGCGAGAGGTCGTCGACGTCTCGGTCGTCGACGACGCGGGCCGACCGATCGTCGAGGTCTTCGGGCTCGAACTCGCGGCGGGGACCGGCGAGGAGGCGGGCGGGCCGGACCAGCTCACGCCCGAGGAGGCGGAGCGGCTGTTGGCCTCGCTCGACGGGCTGACCGAGGACCAATTGCAGGACCTCCTGCCGCTGTGGGCAGGCCCAGGCGCTTCCACCCCCGTCGGATCGACCGAGGAGTGACACTCATGACTGACTACGACCTCCGCAAGAAGCTGGAGGCGGTGCTTCGGGCACGGGCCGGACAGGCGCGCACGGAGCATCCGCTCTCGTACGCGCAGAGCTCCTTGCTGATGCTGCACCAGATGGACCCGGACAGCGCGTCCTACAACGTCGCCCTCACCGCCCGATTCACGGGCGGATTCGACTCCGCCCCGTTCCACCGCGCGCTGCAGTCGCTCGTCGGACGGCACGCGGCGCTGCGCACCACCTTCAGTCGGGCGGGCGCCGACGACGGGGGCGGCCCCACGGGCTGCCAGACCGTTCACGGCTGGCTCGAACCCGACTTCGTCGAGGTGGACGCGCAGCGGTGGACCGAAGCAGAACTCCAGGAGGCGGTGCGTGCCGCCTATCGCGAGCCGTTCGCCCTCGTGTCGGGATCGCCCCTTCGAGCGCGGGCCTACCGGGTGGCGCCCGGAGAAGCGGTCGTTCTGCTGGCGGCCCATCATGTGGTGTGCGATTTCTGGTCGCTCGGCACCATGCTGGCCGAACTCGAGCAGCTCTACGCCGCCGAGGTCGAACGGCGCCCGGCGGGGCTGCCCGGAGACAACAAGCCGTACAGCGACTTCGTCGCGTACCAGCGTGAGCTGATCGCCGACGACCGGGGCGCCCGGGCCCGCGCCTACTGGCACACCCAGTTGTCCGGTCGGTTGGAGTCGGCCGAATGGCCCCGGTTCGATCTGGACCCGGCGGACGTCGACGGCGGGGGTTCGCTGATGTTCCCCATCCCCGCCGACCTCGCCGCGGACGTGTTCGCGCTGGCCAAGGCGGAAGGGGTCACGCCCTACGCGGTATTGCTGACGGCTTTTCAGCTGCTGGTCGGCCGCTACACCGGCGGGCGGGACGTGCTCGTCGGGAGCCCGTTCGCCGGCCGCACCGACCCGGCGCTGGCCGACTGCGTCGGGAACTTCATGAACCCCGTCGTGCTGCGTGCGGACCTGAGCGACGCGGTCTCCTTCCGCGAGCAGCTCGGCCGGACCCGCCGCACCGTGGCCCAGGCGTTCGAGCACCAGGACTATCCGTTCGAGCTGCTCGTCAGCGAGCTGGCGCCGCGCCGGGCGGACGGCCGCAATCCGATCTTCCAGACGATGTTCATCTACCAGAAGTCCGGTCGGCATCCGGCGCACGCCGCCCTCCACGTCGCCGACGAGGGCGCGTCCCCGGCCCCCTGGGCCGGACTGACCGCTGCGCCGTTCCCGCTGGACAAGCAGGACAACCAGCTCGAGCTCATGCTCGAGGTCGTCCACGACGGCGACCGGCTCGTCGGAGTGCTCAAGTACCGCAAGTCCGTCTTCTCCGCCGCCGCGGCAGGCCGTGCCGCCGAGCACTACACGACGCTGTTGCGGGCCGCGGTCGCCGGCCCCGACCGCAGCGTGGCGGAGCTGCCGATCCTGGACGAGGCCGGGCAAGGCGTCGACCGGCAGCCCGTGCCGGTGTCCGTCGCGTCGGACGACAGCTTGGCGGCCCGCTTCCGGCAGGCCGCGGAGCAGCATGCCCATCGAACGGCGGTGCGCTGCGAAGGCGACGAGCTCACGTATGCCGAGCTCGACGAGCTGGCCGGGCGCTGGACGGCCCGGCTGCGGGCCGAGGGCGTCGGGCCGGGCAGCCGGGTCGCCCTCCTGCTCGAACCCTCCCTCGACACGGTGGCCGCGATCGTCGCGGTCCAGCGGGCCCGGGCGGCCTACGTGGTCCTGGACCCGTCCCATCCCGCGGCCTGGTCCCGGACGGTGCTCGAGGACAGCGGAGCGCGCGTGGTGCTCACCCAGCCGGACCTGACCGCGCTGCTGGACGGTGCCACGGTGCCGGTCCTGGTCATGCCGGACGCCGAGCTGCCGCCGGCCGGCGAGCCCGACGATCTGCCGCGCGCCGGCGACGTGGCCCGCACCGTCTACACTTCCGGCTCGACCGGGACGCCCACGGGGATCGATGTCGAGCACGGCCATGTCCTGACGCTGCTGGACTCGATGCGTGAGCACGTCGGCATCGACGAGACCGCGGTCGGGGCGTTCCTCCCGGCCGGTTCCGATCTGTCGCTGTGGGGCACCCTGCTGGCCGGGGCGTGCCTGGTCGTCGTGGCGTCGGGGGCCGCCCGATCGCCCGACCTCTTCCACACGCTGCTCGTCGAGCAACGGGTCACGCTCATGGCCGGAACCCCCTCCGCCCTGCACGGCCTGTCCGGTGTGGTCCGGCGGACCGGGACCAAGGGTCTGGCGCTGCGGCACGTCGTGTCGAGTGGCGAGCCGCTGCCCGCGCCGCTCGCCCGGACCGTACGGGAGTGGTGCGGGACGCTGTGGAACACGTATGGCCCGTCCGAGACCACGCTCTGGGCCACCGGGCAGCCCGTCCGGTCCGAGGACTGTGCGGGAACCGACGTGCCGGTCGGACTCCCGCTGGCGAACGCCCGGCTCCACGTACTCGACGAGCACGGGCAGCCCGTGCCGCCGGAGTTCACCGGCGAACTGCACCTCGGCGGAGTGTGCGTCGGCCGGGGTTGCCTCAACCAGCCGCAGTTGACGAAGGAACGCGTCCTCGACAGCCCGCTCGACCCGCAGGGGCGGTTGTACCGCACCGGTGATCTGGCGCGGATCAACAGCCGGGGGCAACTGGAAATCCTGGGACGTGTCGACAATCAGGTGCGGATCGGCGGGTTCCGGGTCGAACCGGAAGGCGTGGAAGCCCGGCTGGACGAAGTGCCCGGTGTCGGAAGGTCGGCGGCGTTGGTCGTCGGCGCGGGCGACGACAGCCGCCTCGTCGCCTGCGTGATTCCCGAGCCGGGGTCGAAGGTGACGGAAGACGCCCTGAGAGCAAAGTTGCGTTCCACGCTGCCGCCTCACCTGGTGCCCACCGCGATCGCGTTCGTCTCCACGTTCCCGCTGGACGCCGGTCAGCGGGTCGACCGCACGCGACTGGCCGAGCAGTTCGCGAGCGTGCCCGCGCCGACCGGCGCCGCCGTGGCACCGAGCGACCGCGAGCGCCGGGTGACGGCCGTCTGGCAGCAGGTGCTGCAGCGCCAGGGCATCGGCCGCGAGGACAACTTCTTCGATCTCGGCGGCAACTCCATGCTGCTGCTGCAGGTCTACGAACTCCTCGACGGCGACGCCGTGGACCCGCCGTTGAAGGGGTCCGAGCTGTTCCGCTATCCGACCGTGGCCAGCCTCGCCGCGCGCCTCGGCCGGGGCGATGCCGCGCCCGCCCAAGCCGGCGCAGGCGGGAGCCGCGACCGGGAGCGAACGTCGAGCCGACGTATCCGACCGGCGGGCGACACGGTCCGCGACGCGCGCCTGCGGGCCCGGGAACGGGGCGGGAAGAATGCCTGACGCCGACGGGAACGACATGACGATCCGACCGAACGACGTGGCCGTCATCGGGATGTGCGGCCGGTTTCCCGGCGCGCCCGACGTAGACACGCTCTGGAGCCGGCTGCGGGCCGGGGACGAGCTGCTGACCACCTACACCGACGACGAACTCCGCGCGGCCGGTGTGCCCGAGACGGTACTCCGCGATCCGCGCTACGTCCGGCGAGCCGCCGTCCTGCCCGACGCCTTCGACTTCGACCCAGAGTTCTTCGGCTACACCCGGCGCGAGGCGAAGCTGATCGACCCCCAGCAGCGCATCACGCTGGAGGTGGCCGCGGAACTGCTCGACACCATCGGCTACTCCGGCGGGGCCGGAAATCAGGCGATCGGGGTGTTCGCCGGCGCGGCGATGAACACGTACCTGACGAACGTCGTCGCCCGCTGCTGCGACCTGCTGACCTACGACGGCATCGAACTCATGGTCGCCAACGACAAGGACTATCTGACCACGCGGATCTCCTACAAGCTGGGCCTGAAGGGGCCGAGCGTCGCCGTGCAGACCGCCTGTTCGACATCGCTGGTCGCGGTGCACGTGGCCGCGCAGAGCCTGATCGCGGGGGAGTGCGACATCGCCCTGGCCGGCGGCGTCTCGGTGATCGCCAACGCGTATCCGGGCTACGTCCACCGCGAGGGGATGATGTTCTCCCCGGACGGCCGGTGCCGTCCCTTCGACGCGGATGCCGACGGCACCACGTTCGGCGACGGCGTCGGCCTGGTGGCCCTCAAGCGGCTGGCCGAGGCGATCGAGGACGGCGACCGCATCCTGGCCGTGGTGAAGGGATCGGCGGTCAACAACGACGGGTCCGACAAGATCGGCTACACCGCCCCCAGCGTCGAAGGGCAGCGGGCGGTGATCAGCGAGGCGCACGCGGTCGCCGGGGTGGACAGCGACACCATCACCTATGTCGAGGCGCACGGGACCGCGACCGCCCTGGGCGACCCCATCGAGTTCACCGCTCTCAGCGAGGCCTTCGTCGACGGTGGCGCCCGGCCCGGGCAGTGCGCGCTGGGCTCGTCCAAGGCGAACGTCGGGCACCTGGCCGCCGCCGCCGGGATCACCGGGTTCATCAAGACGGTGCTGGCCCTGCAACACCGTGAGATCCCGGGCCACCCGACCTTCACCCGGCCCAACCCGGAGATCGAGCTGGCCGGCAGCCCGTTCCACATCAACACGCTGCCGATGGCATGGCAGCCGGGCCCGACCCCGCGCCGGGCCGCGGTCAGCTCGTTCGCCATCGGCGGCACGAACGCGCACGTCGTGCTGGAGGAGGCGCCACCGCTGCCCGCGCGGCCGACACCGGACGCCGGTCCCCGACTGCTCGCGGTGAGCGCCAAGAGCGACCGGGCGCTGCGGGACCTGGCCGGCCGGCTGGCCGACGCGCTGGCGCGGCCGGACGCCCCCGACCTCGCCGACGTCGACCACACGCTGCGGGCCGGCCGGCGCGGGTTCGCGCATCGCGGCGCGGTCGTCGCGGACGACCACGCCACCGCCGTGGCCGGACTGCGGGCGATCGCCGCGGGGGCCGCGGCGGCGCCGACGGCGGAGGCCGCCCCGGCCATATCGTTCCTGTTCGGCGAAGTCCCGGTCGAGGATTTCCAGGTACTGGCCGAGCGGGTGCCGGCCGTGGCCGCCCTCGCACAGCGGTCCACCGACAGCGCCCTCACCGGCGCGCAGAGTCCGCCCGCCGCGCGGGTGACCGCCGCACTGGCGCTCGCGACGCTGTGGGCCGAATCCGGCGCGCAGCCCGACGCGGTCGGCGGCGCCGGAGCCGGTGAAGTCCTCGCGGCCTGCTTCGTCGGAGTCCTCGACGAGGCCGAGGCACTGGCCCTGCTGTCCTGGCGGGCCGGGCTGCTCGACGGACCGCCGCAGGTACGGCCGCGGGTCCCGCGCGTCCCGATCCTGTCGGCCGTCGTGGGCGGCGAGCTGCCCGAGTCGCGAGCCCTCGACCCGCTGCACTGGACTCGGGACGTGTGGGAGGGCGGCCGGCTGGCCGAGGCCTTCGAGAACCGGACCGCGGACGGGGCGACGGTGGTCGTCATCGGAACCCCGGCCGAACCGCTGCCGGGGGACCTCGGTCCGGACGGCGACTTCGAGTCGTCGCCCGTGGCGCGGCTGCTCCACGAAGCGGCCCGACTGTGGACTGCGGGTGTGCCGGCGGACAGGTCCGACTGGTCCGACCAGGAGCCCCGCCGGGTCCCGCTGCCGGCGCACCCCCTCTATCGCAGCAGGCTGCGGCTGGACGAACCGGACCAGGCGCCGCCGGCCATCCATGCCCGCCCGCCGCGCGGCGAGGAGTTGAAGCGGCTGCTGGCGAAGGTGTGGACCGACGTGCTGCGCACCGAGGTCGACCGTTACGACCGGAGCATCTTCGACATCGACGACGACCCGCTGCTCGCCGTGCGGCTCGCCCGCCGGATCGGGACGGAGCTCGGCGTCCCCCTGCCGACGATCGATCTGCTGAAGAACCCGACGATCGACCGCCTGGCGGCGCATTTGGCCCGGCTCGGCTGACATGAACCACGAGGAGAACACCGTGGAGCCACTGCTCCCAGAGGTCGTCGCGATGGTCGGCGACTACTTCGACATCCGCCCGGACGCGCTGGATCCGGACGTCTCGTTCGCCGAACTCGGCGCGGACTCGATGGCGCTGCTCGGCATGTTGCGGCTGGTCGAGGAACGCTTCGGCTGCAAGGTTTCGCTCCGGCAGCTGTTCGGCGACCTCCAGACGCCGGCCGCGCTGGCGGCGCACCTGGCGGCGAACGCGCCGGCCAGGACACCCGCTGAGGCCACGCCGGCCCCGGCCGCCGGCGCGGTGACCACAGCGGCCGTCGAGATGCCGCGGACCCCCGCACCCGTACCGGTGGCGCCGTTCCCGACCGACACCCTCCCGGTGCCCGGCGCCACGACGGCCGTCGAGCGCCTGATCACCGAACAGCTCGCCGTCATGCGAAGCCAGCTCGAACTCCTGGCGGGCGGCAAGACCACGGGCACCGGACCGGTCGTTGTCGAACCGGCGCCCGCGACCCGCCCGGCGGGGCGACCGGCCTCGTCCCGGCCGACCGCCCCGCTCGCACCCGGTGCGCGCGGCGGAGCCGGACTCGTGGAGTCGGAGCAGCGGGCCCGGTATCTCAAGGTCCTGGCCCAGCGGTTCGGCAGCCGGACGAAGGGCTCGAAGGAGTTCGCCCAGAGGTTCCGTCCACTGATCGCCGACAGCCGCTCGTCCATCAACTTCCGGCCGACGACCAAGGAGATGCTGTACCCGATCGTCGCCGACCGCGGTCGAGGCGCGCGGCTGTGGGACATCGACGGCAACGAGTACGTCGACCTCACCATGGGTTGGGGCGTTCACCTCCTCGGGCACAACCCGCCCGCCGTCATGACGGCCCTGCGCGAGCGGCTGGACCTCGGCTACGTCATCGCCTCGCGCACCGAGGTGGTCGAGGAGGTCGCCGCCGGCCTGCTCGAACTCACCGGCATGGAGCGGGTCGCCTTCCTGAACACTGGCACCGAAGCGGTCATGACCGCCCTGCGCATGGCCCGGGCCGCGACCGGCCGCGACGACGTCGTGGTCTTCTCCACCGCCTACCACGGTCACGCGGACAGCGTGCTCGCAGCGGCCTCCTCCGCGAACGGCGTGCGGACCACCCGGCCGATCACCTCGGGCATCCCGGCGCGCGCGGTGGAGAACGTCCACGTGCTCGAATTCGGCACCGACGACGCCCTGGAGTTCATCGACCGGCACGGTCCGCGGCTGGCCGCGGTGATGACCGAGCCGGTGACCCTCCGCACCCCCGGAGTGCAGAACCCCGAGTTCCTGCGCCGGGTTCGGGAGATCACCCAGCGGCACGGCACGAAGCTGATCTTCGACGAGATGGTGACCGGTTTCCGCTGCCACCCCGCCGGGGTCCAGGGGCTCTACGGCATCGAGGCCGACCTGGCCACGTACGGCAAGATCATCGGCGGCGGGATGCCGATCGGTGTGATCGCCGGCCGGGGCGGGATCATGGACACGATCGACGGCGGCGTGTGGGACTTCGGCGACGACTCCCGGCCGACCGCGGAGTCCACCTTCTTCGCCGGCACGTTCTCGCAGCACCCGATGACCATGGTGGCGGCCCGGGCCGTTCTGAACCGGCTTCGCGGCGAGGGCCCGGCCCTGCAGCGGGACCTCGATCGCAAGACCGAGGTGTTCGTCGACGGGCTGAATGCCGACTTCCGCGAGCTCGACGTGCCGATCGACGTCCGCAGGTTCTCCTCGCTCTTCCGGTTCGAGCACGAACAGAACATGGACCCGCTGTACTTCAACCTCCTCGACCGCGGCGTCTTCGTCTGGGAGCTGCGCAACTTCTTCCTGTCCACGGCGCACGAGCAGGCCGACCTCGACCACATCCGGGCAGCGGTCCGCGACTCCGTGACCGAACTGCGGGAGCACGGTGTGCTCGGCCCCGGCCGGGCGGCGCCGTCCGGGGCCGTGGCGCCGCCGCCCACGCCGCGCAGCACCCTCGCGCAGCGCCAGCAGGCGGCCCTGGACGAGGGTGGCGTGCCGGCGTACCAGATGTCCGTCGGCTTCTGGCTGGACGGTCGCCTGGACCGGGACGCGCTGCGCGGCGCCGTGCAGGACCTGGTCGCGCGGCACGAGACCCTGCGGACCACGCTCGCCGCCGACGGCGTGACGCTCGTCGTGCGTCCGGCCGCGGAGACGGTGCTGGACGAGGTCCTGACCGAACACGTCTGCCCGGACGACGACGACCTCGACCGCTTCCGGCGGTCCTGGGCCGAGCAGCGGCTCGACCTCGCGGGCGGGCCGGTGTTCCGCGCCGCGATCGTACGGACCGCTCCGGAGCGGCATCTGCTGCTGATCTCCGGGGCGCACGCCGCGGTGGACGGCTGGTCGTTCGGCGTCCTGGTCGACGACCTCGTCGCGCTGTACAACGCCGGCTGTCAGGATGTCCGGCCCCTGCTGCCGCCCGCGGCACAGTTCCGGGACTACACCGCGTGGCACGAGCGGGTCGTCGTCGGCCCCGACGCCGCCGAGCACCGCGACCACTGGCGCGCCCTGCTCCAGGGCGCGGTGGCTCCGGAGCTGCCCGGGCCCGGACCATCCGGTCCCTTCCCCTACAGGGCCGTGCGGCACAGCATCCGGATCGACTCCGAGTTCTGCGACCGGATGCGCGACACCGCCCGGGAGCAGGGCGCGACGGCGTTCGCCTTCCTGATCGCGGCCTGGGGCGCCGTGCTGCACCAGGTGACGGGGCAGGACGACATCGTCGTCCCGGTCCTGGCCGCACGCCGACCGCCGGAGCTCGACCAGGTGGTCGGGTACTGCTCGAACCTGCTGCCGCTGCGTCTACGACGGACGGCGGACATCCTGGCCGCGGACTACGTGGCCGAGGTCATGGAACACCTCGTGACCGGGCTCGAGACCCAGGACCATCCGTTCGCCGACCTGCTCGACGAACTCGCGCCCGGGACAGGCCTACGCGCCGACCTGCTCGCGACGTCCATCTCGTTCTACCGCCGCGTGGCGGCACCCCCGATGGACGGGCTCACGGTGTCGGACGCCGACCCGCTGCCGATCGTTCACACCGGCCACCCCCTGGCACTGAACATCATCGAGGGCGCGGACGGCCTCCGGTGCGACTTCGAGATCGCGACGGACGTCGTCGCCCCCGACCTCACCGCCGACATCGCCCACCGCTACCAGAACCTGCTCGCCGACCTCGTCGCGCACGGCGAACGCCCCCTGGCCCAGCTCGATCGGCCCGGCCATGACGACCTCTGAGCACCACCTCCGACACGACCACATCAGCCCTCGGACATACGGGAGCCGTAAGACCATGATCACAGCAGGCCTGAAGCTCACGCAGAGCGGCGGCATCGCGATCCTCGACGAGGACCGTCTGGTGTTCAACGTCGAAATGCAGAAGATCGCCAACGGCGCCCGATACAGCAACGTCGACGAACTCGACGACCTGGTCGGCGTCATGGACAAGTTCGGCCTCAAGGTCGGCGACGTCGACACCTGGGCGTTGGACGGCTGGGACGGCGCCACCGGCGGGCGCGTCGGCGTCCGCGCCGGCGGGATACGGACCGAGGTTCTGGTCGCCCCCTACCGGGAGACCGACCTGGTGCCCGACCCGGGGCTGCCGGGCCACCGCGGCCGGATCGCGATCGGCGGCCAGTCGCTGGACTACGACAGCTACGTCCACGTCGCCGGCCACCTGGCCTCGGCCTACTGCACCAGCCCGTTCGCGCGTCGCGGCGAGCCGTCGATGGTGCTGGTCTGGGACGGCGGTTGCTTCCCGCGGCTGTACTGCGTGGACGCCGACGGCCGGATCGAGGCCGGCGGCGAGGCGTTCCCGCTCATCGGCCACACCTACTCGATGACCTCGCAGTACTGGGGCCCGTTCAAGCGGCAGAACAAGTCGCGGAACGTCGACGACCTCTCCGTGGCCGGGAAGATGATGGCGTACATCGCCCTCGGCACCTCGCGGGAGAAGATCAAGCAGGTCTTCCGCGAGGAGTTCTTCGAGTTCTTCGACGCCGACTCCCCGCGGGTGCGGGAGTACCGGCGGACCATCATCGGGTGCGGCAGCACCGGTGAGTCGTCGCACGCCTACGTGCACCAGTTCCTTTCTGCCGTGCAGGCCCGCACGGCCGCCCTCGGGTTCTGCGACGAGGACGTACTGGCCAGCGTCCACACGTTCCTCGAGGAACTGCTGATCGACCGGGTGACCAGGAAGATCCAGGCGTGGAAGGGCGGCGGCGCCTGGAACCTGTGCTTCGCCGGCGGCTGCGCGCTGAACATCAAGTGGAACAGCGCCCTGCGCTCCCACCCGACGATCAAGGCCATGTGGGTGCCGCCGTTCCCCGACGACTCCGGCGTCGCCATCGGCACGGCCTGCCTGGCCGCGGCCGGCGGCTCCGGGCTCCGGCCGATCGAGTGGGGCGCCCGGCTGGGCCCGGCCCTCGAACCGACGCCGGCCGTGCCGCACGGCTGGAGCACGTCGCCCTGCACACCGGAGGAAGTGGCCCAGATCCTGCACACCACGGGCCAGCCCGTGGTGGTGATCGACGGCCGTGCCGAACTGGGACCCCGCGCGCTCGGCGGACGCAGCATCATCGCGCCGGCGGTCGAGGCGTCGATGAAGAGGCTCCTGAACGACGTGAAGACCCGGGAGCACTACCGGCCGGTCGCGCCCATCTGCCTGGAAGAGCATGCCCCGACCGTCTTCGACCCGGGCACCCCGGACCCGTACATGCTGTTCGAGCACTGGGTCCGTCCCGAGTGGATCGACCGCGTCCCGGCCGTGATGCACTTGGACGGCACCGCACGGCTGCAGACCGTCAACGAGTCCGACGACCCGAACCTGCACGCCATCCTGCGCGAGTACTACAGGTGCAGCGGCATCCCGGTCCTCTGCAACACGAGCGCGAACTACAACGGCCGCAGTTTCTTCCCCGACGTGGCGTCGGCGATCGAGTGGGGCCAGCTCGACCTGGTGTGGAGCGAGGGCGTCCTGTACCGGCGGGAGGACTCGGCGCTCTGACAGGGCGTTCGACCTGGGTGGTCGGCCGTTCATGCCGTGGCCTGCGGGTTTCACTCGGGGCGGTGTCCGGGTCATGAGCGGGAACGTGAAAGTGCCTTCCGCGCCGGGGAGTTGAGGCTTGTCAAAGGTCTCCGTCAGCCCAGCGGAAAGGCACTTTCCGCCTGGCGGCCACCGGCCGGCGTCGACCCCGCCGCACTCAGCGTCCTGCATGCGGCCCGAGCCGCCGCCCCGAAGCCGCCTCGCTGCAGGCCGACGAGATCCGCGGCGGTGTCCCCGCCCCGCGCGGGCGCACGTGAACTGCCGGGCTCCGGGGGGCCCGGCAGTTCAGCGGCCGGGCCCTGTCGACGGGCCGGGCCGAGGGGCCGGCCCGGGACTGCGAGGCCGTGCTGCGGCGCACTGACGACGTACGCACCCGGCACCGGCCGGCCGCCGGCCCCGGTGCCGACGAGCTGGTCAACGACGAAAGGGCAAGGGCCAGATGACACCTCAGCACACCCAGAAGAAGCCGACTCTGATCGTCGTCCACGACCGGGACGGAACGCCCCCGTCCGAGGTGGCCCTCCCCCTGGGCT
This sequence comes from Streptomyces sp. NPDC048361, assembly GCF_040651795.1. Classification (NCBI taxonomy): domain Bacteria; kingdom Bacillati; phylum Actinomycetota; class Actinomycetes; order Kitasatosporales; family Streptomycetaceae; genus Streptomyces; species Streptomyces sp. NPDC048361. The sequence goes on along the minus strand of NZ_JBEZKW010000013.1, from coordinate 22,515 downwards.
GGGCGGAGTGCGTCTTCGTGATCCCCGCCGCCGACGCCTCCCACGGGATCGCCTCGATCCTCGCCGCCTTCGGTGAGGTGGTGGAGATGGACCTGGACGCGGTCGAGGAGACGGCCGGACGGCTGCGCAAGTACGGGCCCGACGGCATCATCACCTACAGCGAGCAGCTGCAGCGGGTCACCGCGCACCTGGCGGAGCTGCTCGAACTCCGCTACCACACGCGGCAGTTGGCGGAGCTGTTGACCGACAAGTGGCAGCAGCGGGCGGCACTGCGCGAGGCCGGGGTGGACTCGGTGCGCACCGCGCTGATCCACACCGAGGCGGACTGGGCGGCCGCCACCGTGCACGTCGGCTTCCCCGCTGTGCTGAAGCCCGTCCACGGGGTCGCCAGCGGCAACACCTTCCACGCCCCGGACGAGGCCACCGGGCTCGGCCACCTGCGCACGGTGCTGGCGCTGGACCGGCCGGGGCTGGTCCAGGGCGGCGGCCTGGTGCTGGAGGAGTACCTGGTGGGCCGCCCGACCGGGCCGTTCGGTGACTACGTGTCGGTGGAGATCGCCGTTGTCGAGGGCGATCCGATCATCATCGGCGTCACGGGAAAGCCGCCCCTGGTACCGCCGTTCCGCGAGACGGGCCGGTTCTGGCCGTCCCCGTTCGGCCGGGCGGAGGACGAGGAGTTCACGGCCCTCGCCCGGAGCGCGGTGGCGGCCCTGGGGATCCGCACCGGCGTCACCCACACCGAACTCAAGGTCACCGCGCAGGGGCCACGCTTGATCGAGGTCAACGGCCGTCTCGGCGGCGGCATCCAGGAGCTCTCGCTCAGTGCGATGGATCTCGACCTGACCGCGTACGCCGCCCGCATCGCGCTCGGCGAGACGGCCTCGCCGCGCCTGGTCCCGGTGGAGGGGGTGCACTTCCAGCTCATCCTGCTCGCGCCGCAGCGGTCCTGCGAGGTCGTCGCGATCGAGGGGGTGAAGGAGGTGCGGGCCCTGGACGGGGTGAGCAACTGCCGGTTCTACGTGAGGCCCGGTCAGACCCTGGACGGTGGAGTCGCCACCACAGCGCTGGGCGTCGTCGGCGGTGTCGTTCCCGACCACGACGCGTACATCGCACTGGTCGAGCGGATCAACTCGCTGCTGCGGCTGGGCTTCGCGTTCGAGGGGGAGCCGCGGCCCCGCTTCGTCAACGGCGCCGGGCTGTCCTCGCTGTAGGTCGACGCCGTACCGACGCACCCGAAGCACGGCGAAGATGGAAGATCACGGCTCACGAGCCACCCGCCGCACGGGCGGCGAACCCGCTCCGACCCCCACCATGCGCGGGGGTGTGACCAGCAGCACGCGCGATGGGAGACGGTCGACCACGCACCGGACTCCGACGGCATCTCTCGCCACTGCCCTACGGTCCTGAACCGCCCGATCACGCCCTCGAACTGCCGCCGCAGTCGCTCCGGGTGCGGACCGTACTCGCCGACCGGCAGGCACGGCTCGCTGAAATCCCGTGCCGTATCAGTCAGTTGCACTCGCCTCGCAACATGACGTCCGGAACCCCGACCGCGGTTTTCCGCGCGGAGCCGGACATCACAGGTGATTCCGCACCGTGCATTCGAGGTCGGACGCGATCTGGCTGATCATTTCGGTGGTGCCGGCGGGGTCGAAGAAGTGCCCGCCGGGCACCGTGGTCAAGCTGAACGCCGCTGAGGTTTCCCGGTACCAGTCCCGCATGCGCTCGGGTGGTGCTTCCGTGTCGTCCAGGCCGGCGAAAGCACGCAGCGGCACCGCCAGCGGCAGCCCGCTTCGCGGCGGGCAGGTGCCGACGACGGTGAGGTCGGCTCGGACGGTCGGCAGATACATGTCCAGGAACTCCTGGCTGTCGAAGATCTCCGCGGCTGTGCCGCCGAGCTCACGCAGATAGGCGATCAGCTTTTCATCCGACTCGTTCCAGCCGCGCACCGGCACGCCTCGGGAAGGAGCACAACTGCTCGCGAAGAACATGTGCGAGGGCTGCGGCAGGCCCCGCTCGCGCAACAGGTGCGACACCGCCAGGGCCACGCGCGCGCCCATGCTGAATCCGAAACAGGCATACGGCGGATCCAGCTCTGCGGCCATCGCGTCGGCAATGGCCTCGGCCAGCGGTCGCATGTCCCGGAAGGGTTGCTCCGCGAAGCGGTTCTCGCGGCCGGGCAGCTGTACGCCCACCACCTCGACGTACGGCGGAAGCAGGGATTGCCAGTCTCGGAACGAGGCGGCACTGCCACCCGCGTAGTGGAAGCAGAACAGGCGAAGTGCCCTGGATTCATGGGCCGGACCGAACCGCCGGAACCACTTGGCCTCCGGACCACGCCGTGACTGAACAGCCATCTAGGCCTCCTTCGCACCCAGCCTGGCGGCGAACAGTTCGAACAACTCGGGTGGTCCGTCAAGGAACCGGTAATGCGCCCCAGGAAGCACGTGGTGATCCGTATCTCCGCACCGGTTCCAGCCGCCCATTGCGTGGTGGGGGACTTCGCGGTCCTCGGTCCAGCCGATGGTCGTGATCGGCATGGCCAGCCTGACGGGGTCGGGGACGACGTACCGCTTGTTGACCTCGATGTCGGCACGCAAGATTTCCAGCGCCAGTTCGAGCACATCCGGGCTCGGGTTTCCGCCGCGTGCTTCGATCATGATACGGAGCTCGTCGGTCAGCCCCTCGTCATCGAGTTCCAGGAACCGTCCGGTCGGGCCGTCCTGCGGCGCCACCTGTGAGGAGACGAACAAATGGCCCGGAACAGCCAAGCCTGTCGCCTCGGCCTGGACGGCGGCCTGGTATGCCGCCAAAGCCGAGCCGCAGTGCCCGAAGAAGCCGTACGGCCGGTCGAGGTAAGGCGCCAGGCCGGCCACAAGGTCCACGGCCAGCTCTTCGTAGGTGGTCGGCGCCTGTTCTCGCATCCGGTTCGCGCGTCCGGGCAGTTGTACCGGGACGAGTTCGACACCGCCGATGCTGGACGGCCAATGGTTGTACATCCCCGCGCCGGTACCGGAGTAAGGGATACAGAATATCCGGGCGGTGGCCACCGGATCGGGCCGGCGCAGCAGCCAAGGATTCATGCCCTTCATGAACTTCTCCCTTTGGTGCGCCGCTTGGCGGTGATGGGGATGTGCTTGAAGCCCGAAACGAAGTTCGACCGCAGTCGTTCCGTCGGTCCGGCGGCTTGAAAATCATCGAATCGTTCGAACAATTCGCTGAACAGGATGCGAAGGGTCAGGCGCGCGAGTGAGTGACCGACGCAGTAGTGCGGCCCCACCCCGAAGGCGAGGTGCTTGTTGGGCTTGCGCCTCAGATTGAAAACCTCGGAGTCGGGGAACGCCTTTTCGTCACGGTTGGCCGCACCGAGCCATACCACCACCGCATCTCCGGCGGCGATCGGCGTATTGTGCATGACTACGTCCTGGGTGGCATAGCGCAGGAAGTGATTGACCGGTGACGCCCAGCGCAGGGCCTCCTCGGTGGCGGTCGCATCGACCTCGGGGTGCGCGGCCCAGTCGGTAAGAACCTCCGTACCGATGAACTCGGCCATGACGAAATTGGGTGAATGCGGAGTGGTGACGTTAGCGCCGAGCAACAAGCTGTAACAGTTGGACGTGATCTCCCCCGGGGACATGTGGCGCCCCTCGAAAGTGGTCCCGATCAATACGCTGAGCAAATCGTCGGTGGGGTTCGCACGCCGGAACTCCACGAGGTCTTGAAAATAGGCGAACAGCTCTCGGTGCGCGGTCTCCAGAGTGGCGGCCTTGCCATCCGGGCCTTGATACTCCGGATCGTCGGCGGCAATGCAGACCGTTGTCAGCCGGCTCAGCCACGACCAGTCGCGCCGCGGGATGCCCATCAGTGTGCCGCTGACGGCCATGGGAAGAGCCAGAGTGGCTTGAGCGAAGTCGAAGACTCCTCCGTCGCCGAGTGGTTCGATCAGTTCGACCAACAGACTGGTGATCATGTCGCGCTGCCGGTCGACAGCGCGCGCGGTGAGCGCCTTGTGGAGCCGGCCCCGCATCTCGGTGTGCCGGGGCGGGTCGGTTACGGCGAGCTGCCGTCCACCCGCAGGGTCGTCGTGTCCGAGCAGGTCGACAAGAGTGCCGCGTTCGGAGGTGAAGACGGCCCAGTCACGCAGGACGCGATCGGCGTCCTCGTAGGAGACGACCGACCAGAATCCGTTGTCGTTGTCCACCTGCTGCCAGTGCAGGCTGTCCAAGGCACGCAGGCGACGCCAGATCGCCGGAGCATCCCCGTCGCTGTACAGCATCGGATCCACGAGATCGAGTCCGCCGTTGCGGACCGGGCAGCCCGGTATTCGTGCCGAGTGGGTGGAGCTAGACGTCGTCACGAGTGATCTCCCGGCTGAGGTCGGCGATCTGCGCGGCCAACTCGCCGATGGTCGGTTGCAGGTACAGGGTTCGGGCGGCCAGCTTGACCTGGAACTCCCGTTGCATCTGGCTGAGCAGCTCCGCGGCGAGCAGTGAGTGCCCGCCGAGTTCGAAGAAGTCGTCCTCGACCCCGATCGGCTCCACGTTCAGCGCCTCACCCCACAACTCCGTCAGGCGTTGTTCGAGACTGTCGCGGGCCGGGACGTACTCGTTCCACACCGAACGCGCGATGGCGCTACTGGCAGGCAGTGCCCGGCGATTCACCTTGCCGCTGACCGTCAGTGGGAGCGCGTCACGGACCAGGATCGCGGCCGGCAGCGAGTACGCGGGCAAAGTGGTGGCCAGGTGGGTCCGCAGGCGGACCGCGAGATCGGCGTGGTGGTGCGCCGCCCCACCTCGTGCCTCGACGTATGCGATGAGCCGAGCATCCCCCGAGGGGTCGCGCTGCGCCACGACGGCGGCCAGCCGCACGTCCGGATGAGCCAGCAACTCGGTCTCGACGGCGCCGGGCTCCACCCGGTATCCGCGGACTTTGACCTGGCCGTCGCCCCGACCGTGGAAGAGCAGCGTGCCGTCCTCGGTCCAACTGGCCAGGTCACCGGTCCGGTACATGCGCCGGCCCGGCTGGTCGGCGAACGGGTCGGGAAGGAAGCGCTCGGCGGTGGCCGCGGGGTCGCCCATGTAACCGAGCGCGACACCCTCACCACCGGCCCACAGCTCGCCGCGCACACCGATCGGAACCAACCGCATCCGGGAGTCCGTGACGGCGACCGAAGTCCCGGCGATCGGCCGGCCGATCGGCACCGGATCTCCACCGGTCGGGCCGTCGGCGACCCAGCATGTCGTGAAGGTGGTGTTCTCGGTGGGACCGTAACCGTTGGTGAACGTCAGGCCGGGCTGGGCGGCCAGCACATGGTTCAGGTGGGCCGGAGAAATCACGTCGCCGCCGGCGATCAGCCGTCGGACGCCGGCCAGCGCCTGGGGCCGGGCGGCGACGAACTGGTGGAAGAGCCCGGCAGTCAGCCACAGCACGCTGACCTTCTCGGCGGCCAGGGTGTCGGCGAGGGTGTCGGTGTCCATCGGCCCGGGCGGGAGGACCGCCAGCCGTGCGCCGTGGACGAGGGGGGCCCACAACTCGAGGGTGGAGGCGTCGAAGGCCGGCGGCGCCGCCTGCAGGAAGACGTCGCCGGGCATGGGGTCGAGCCAATCGGGGTCGGCGACCAGGCGGCTGACGGCGCGGTGCGGCACCACAACCCCGCGGGGCTGACCCGTTGTGCCCGAAGTGAAGGAGATATAGGCCGGAGATTCGGGATCAAGGTCAGGAAGCGTCGGCGGTACGGTCGTACCCGCCGTGCTGTCGAACGCGATGGCCCGCACGCTGTCGGGCAACTCAACGGCCAGGTCCGGATCGGTCACAGCGACGCGCACGTCGGCGGTGGCCAACAGCCGGTGCACCCGCTCGGTCGGATCGTTGAGATCCACTGCCAGGTACGCGCCACCGGCACGAACCACGCCGAGCAGGGCGATCACAGCTTCCGGGGAGCGCGGCATGAGGACGGCGACGACCGAGCCGGTGCGAACTCCCGCCGTGCGGAGTTCTGCGGCCAGGGCGCCAGATCGGTCCATGAGCTCGCGATACGTGACGTGGTCGCCTCCCCGGCTGAGCGCGACGGCGTCGGGAGTCGACGCGGCTCGCTCGGCGATCAGCACCGGCACCGGACGCAGCTCCTTCGCCGGTGGGCCGGCCATGAAGCCACGCACTTTCGCTTCGTCGGCTTCGGTCAGCAGATCGAGCCGGCTCAGGCAGAGGTCCGGTTGCGCCGCCGCTCGCCGCGCCTGAGTGGCGATGGGCGTGTCACCTGACGGTCGTACGGTCAGCGCTGCCCCGGCTTCTTCGGTGTCCGCGCCGGTGGCCAAGACCTCGACGTCCACCGATCGCGCGTCACCGTAGTAGTCGACCTCGGGCGGTGCCGCGTCCCACTCCGCCGCTACCCGCTCGGCCAGAGCGACGAGCGTCGGATCGCCTGAGACATCCACCTCCAGCGGTCCACGTATCCCGTCCGCGTCCCGATGCAGAACGCTGATCCGCTCGCCGCCCGTCCGCCGGTGAATTACCGCGACCACTGTCGCGATCGTCGTAGCCGCGCTGGTCATTGGGACCTCCCGATCGCCCGCACTGCCAAGCGGTTGAAGCCGGACATGAAGTTGGAACGCAGCCGTGCAGTCAGGGTGTGCTCCTGGTCTGAGATGGTCGGCTGGTCCGCATGGACCGCGGCGTTCCGCCCGAACAGTGTGATGGCGTTAGATTTGCTCACGGATAACTCTTTTTGTTCTGAGCGCTAGATTCTTGAAGATGATGCGGACAGCGCGGGGTATTGCAAGTAATTCGTTTGTCCCAAGAGGGTTCGCGCGCTACTGGCCACCAGTGCGTCCGTAGAGGTGCGGAACTCGTTTTTACTGCGGTTCATCGTCCATGGCCCTGATCAGGCCGGCCGGCCTCATGTCCGTCCAGTGCGCGGAAACGTATTCAAGGCAGTTCTCGCGAGTTTGCTCGCCGTACACCGCCTTCCAGCCGGCCGGTACCGCGCTGAAGGCTGGCCACAGTGAATGCTGGTTCTCGTCGTTCACCAGAATCAGGAATGCGCCTTCTTCGTCCTCGAACGGCTGTGCCACGGATTCTCCTGATGAATTGATATCAGCCGCCAGGGTAACAGTGACGATAACCAGCCGTCACCGCTGCGGCGGCTGAACGGTTTTGCCTCGCATGAGGTGTGTCTCGCCGGCGAGACATCGGCGTCGGTGCAATGGAAGATTGCTATTCCTGAGCTCCGTCGGAACGAAGGCAGGCGGCGACGGCTGCGCGGCGAACTGCTGCCCGCAGCACCACCCGGTGATATGCGACTGGAGCTCGAACCGAGCTCAGCCCATGGTGGGCACGGCCTGCCCGCCGGTCATGTCGCCGAGCGCCACCACGATCTTCCGCGGCCCGGTGAAGGGACTGCGTGAGTGCGCGACCAGCATGTTGTCGATGACGAGGACGTCACCCTCCTGCCAGGAGAAGGCGACCGACTCCCGGTCCATCAGGTCGCGGACCTCGTCCACAACGGCGTCGTCGATGACGGTGCCGTCGCCCCAGAAGACGTTGCGCGGCATCCCTTGATCGCCGCAGATCTCCAGCAGTGAGGAGCGCGTCTCCGGGTCCAGCGACGAAGGGTGGTGCAGCGCCAGCTGGTTGAAGAAAACGGTCTCGCCGGTCGTCGGGTGGCGCAGCACCGCATCGGCCTGACGCGAGGTCCGCAGTCCTCCGTCCGGCGTCCACTCGAAGCTCGTCCCCTCCTCGGCGCACTTGCGCTCGACCTCGGCGGGATCGTCGGATCCGAAGAAGCGCGACCAGCTGACGTCGACGCCTTCGATGAAGTTGCGGACGTAGCGGAGCTTCTTGGTGACGAAGAGTTCGGCCAGCTCCGGACGCATCCGGGCGAGAACCGTCCGGCAGTCGACTATCGGCGTCTGACCACCGGACTGCGGGGCCACGATGCACGAGAAGAACTGCCGCATCGGCCACTGCGGCAGATGCGAACTCTCGTTGTGGAACAGGATCGAGAGGTCTTCCGGATAGGGCGTCGACTTGTATACGCGGGCTGACTCACCCTCTCGCGGAAGGTCCCCGTATTCAGGGAAGAGGGTGCCGCAAATCGCCGAAGCGGCCTGTTCGAACCTCTCCACCGAACCGGCGTGGAACCCCCGGAGCAGGACCGCGCCGTGCCGCAACAGCCGTGCTTCGAGGTCTTCCCGGTTCGCGTGCAACCAGCCGGGCAGGTCGACGCCCGGACCGGCCGGCGAGATGAGGACCGGGGTCGTCGGTGACTCCGGCAGAAAGCCGATCTCCACCGAATCCCCGCTGGGTATCCGCACCTGCCGCCGAGTCGCGCCCAGCAGGGAGCGTGGCCCCGGTGTCCTGGAAGCGGCTTCGTTCATGTCCTGGTCCTCATTTCCTGAGCGGTGAACCCGGCCGTGCTCCGTGTCATGCGTCGATCTCCCGGTCACGCGTCGATCTTCCGTTGGATCAGCTCGGCGAGTTCCTCCACCGCGGGCTGCCGCATGATGCCGTGGTGGGTGGTTGCCACCGAGGCGAAGCCGAGCTCAGGTCCGACCACCGACCCCCAGCCCCACGTACGGTCCGGAGCCTGCGGCTCATCGGCCGGCTCGGCGCGCACCAACAGCACCGGGAAGTCGGCTCGGCCGAGTTCGGCCTGCTCCTGCACGAAGTAGCGGTCCAGCGCCGTCATGTTGGTCATGTAGACGTCCAGCAGGGTCCGCAGCTCCACCTCACCGGAGTCGGGAGGCAGCCGCCCGACGTCCTGCATGGCCTTGAGCAGTTCCTGATGACCGAGTTGACCGAGCGGCCCCTCCGGCAGGTCCAGCTGGTAGTGGAAGGCGAAGCGGCGCATGAGATGGTCGGCGGGCTGCCGCGCCAGGGCGCCCGCCGGGTCACCGGGAACGCCGCAGTTGACGATGATCAGCTGCGCCACCTCGCGCCCGGAACGGCGCAGCGCCTGGGCCGTGGCGTAGGCCATGATTCCGCCGAAGCACCAGCCGATGATCACGGGAGCGGCATCGCCGACGGCCGCGATGTTCGCCGCGTACTCCTCGGCCATGGCGGCGAAATCGTCCTGCGGCGGCCTGCCGTGCAGACCCCAGGCCTCGATGCCGTAGACCGACCGGTCCGCCGGTATCAGCCGGGCCAGCTCCCAGTAGCTGAGGGTGTTGCCGCCGCCGGGGTGGATACAGAAGACCGGGGCCTGCTGATGCGGGCCGCGGGCCGCGCGCAGCGGGACCAGGTTGGAGTCCTGGACATCGCTGCTGCGCACCAGCTCCGCCATCGCCGCGACGGTCGGGGCGCTGAACACCGCGGACATCGGCAGACGCAGGCCGAAGGCGTTGTTGATCTGGGCCATGAGTTTGATCGCACGCAGCGACTGTCCCCCGAACTCGAAGAAGTCCGCGTCGGGGGAGGAGATGTCCTGGTCGAGGATCGAGGACCAGATCGCCAGCAGACGCTGTTCCACCGAGTCGCGCGGCCGGCCCGCCCGGGCCTTCGGCGGCGCGATCGGGGCGAGGGCGCGGCGGTCGAGCTTCCCGTTGCGGGTCAGCGGGAACCGCTCCAGCACCTGCCACCCGGTCGGCACGAGGGCGGCCGGGAGGTGCAGAATCACCGCTGCCCGCACGTCCTCGACGGAGATGTCCACTCCGCCGGCGGCGGTGAGGTAGGCGTCCAGGTGCGTGACGAGTCCGTCGGCGTCCGCGCGCGCCACGACCGCCGCGGCGCCGACGCCGGGCCGATCCGCCAGCAGCGTCTCGATCTCGCCGAGCTGTACACGGTATCCGCGCAGCTTCACCTGGTCGTCGATCCGGCCGAGGATCTCGATGCCGTGGCCGGGCACCAGGCGGCCGAGGTCGCCGGTCCGGTGGGCGTCCGCGGTGTCCCCCGTACCGAAGCCCGACTCGCCTTCGCGCAACCGCGCGAGGTAGCCGAGGCCCACGCCGGGCCCGCTGATCAACACCTCACCTGGGCACCAGGGCGGCAGGGCCGCACCCGCCGCATCGACCACCGTCAGGACGTTCGCCCCGAGGCCGGAGCCCACCGGGATCGAGGAACAGCGTTCGTCGATCGGGGCGTCCAGCGGGAGGCATGCGGCACCCACCGTCGACTCGGTCGGGCCGTAGTGGTTGTACAGACGCAAGGACGGCGCGATCTCTCGCAGCCTCTCGTACAACGGACGCGGCAGCAGTTCGCCGCCGAGTACGAGCGCCTCGCTCGGCAGCAGTGCGAGCGGATCGGCAGCCTCGGCCAGCAACGCCGAGAGGTGCGAGGGGACCAGCTTCATCGCGGCCGCGGGGTTTCCCTGGAACCACTCGGTGAGAGCCGCGGGGCTCGTGGCGGTCTCGGTGGGGACGAGCTGGACGCAGCCTCCGCCGGCCAGGGTCGGGAAGACCGCCGTGTAGGCCAGGTCGGCGGCGAGGGTGGAGACCGCCGCGAACTCGGCGCCCTCGGACAGGCCCAGCGTCCCGCCGATCGCCGAGGCGTAGTGCGACACCTGCTCGTGCCCGATGACGACGCCCTTGGGAAGCCCCGAGGTGCCCGACGTGAAGATCACATAGGCGGGACCCGTGGCCGTGGCGCCGGAAGTCACCGCGCGCGCCGCGTCGACGACCGCGTCGGCGGTGCACACGATGCGGACGGAGGCCTGGTGATCGGCCTTCGGATCGGGGGTGAGCAGCAGCGCGGGGTCTGCCTCCCGCAGGATCGTGTCGATCCGCTGCTGCGGCCACGTGGGGTCGAGGGGGACGAACGCCGCGCCGGCGAGCCAGACGCCGAGCATCGCGACGACCGTTTCCGCCGAGGCGGGAACGAACAGCGCGACCCGCTGCCCTGCCCGCACACCGTGCTCGCGCAGCAGGTGCGCCACCGCGTCCGCGCCCTGCGCCGCGTCCCGGTAGGACACGACTGTCTCGCCGCAGCGCAGCACGGGCTGGGCGGGCGTGCGCTCCGCCTGGGCGAGGAAGCGGTCGACCACCGAGGCGTACGACGCGCGGGGCCCGGCCCCGGCGGTGGGCGCGTCCGGCGCGGTGAGGCGCAGGCCACCGACGGCGCGTTCCGTGCCGCCGTCCAGCAGATCGGACAGCTGATGTCCGAACGCCTCCGCGACGAGGTCCACGTCGGCCTGGGCAACCAAGCCCGCGCCGCCGGCGAAGGTCAGGCGCAGAGTCCGCGACCCACGCACGCAGTCGAGGTGCAGCGCGCCAGGAGCTTCGTGGCCGGACGCGCCGGCCGAGAGTTCCCCGGCCCACCGGTCCAGGCGGTGCCGGTACGAGAGAGGGCAGCCGTCCGCCGCATGGTGGGCGGAGGTCGCGGTGCCCGGGTCGATCTGGTTCTCGATCGCCGCTACGGAGCGGAGCGCGTCCTGCGAGGCCTGGAGCGCGTCGGCGACCGGAGTGTCCGCGCCGATCGCCAGCCGCACCGGTACCGGGCGCTCCAACAGGCCGAGCACGTTCTCCAGGCCTTCCGTGGACCGGCCGTCGGCCAGCACCAGCACCTGGTCGTCGGCGTCACGGCAGTACCGGCCGTACAGCGAGCGCCACAGAGCCAGCAGCACCGCGGCCTCGCTCACGCCGCACCGTCCGGTGAGTTCGTCCAGCCGTTCCAGAGCCGGCCCCTCGACGACGGCCGAGACGCTCACCGGCTCGGCGGCCGGGTCCCGGAGGGCGAGGGGAGTGAGGAAGGGCAGCGCGCGGGACGGCTTCGACGACTGCCGCGCCGCCTCGTCGGCCACCGGCGGCTGCGCCGACTCGTCCAGCACTTCGGCGAGCCAGGCGGCGACATCGGCGTACTGCAGCACCGTCTCCCCGGCCTCGGCGACCGCGTCCTCCAGGAGCAGGTCGACGAGCAGGGTCCAGGAAGCGTCGTCGACACTCAGCCGCGGCAGGGTGAGAACCAGCCGTGTGCCGTTCGGACCCAGCTCGTGCTCGACGGTCAGCGCCCCGGCCCGGAACACGGTGCGATCCGTTCCCGACCGCTCGATCGCGACGGGGCCCACCGGATCCACGACCTGAACGACCGTGGGCAGCCCCGCGAACTCGCTGTACCGCGTACGCAGGCTCTCGTGCGTGGCGACCGCCGTCGCGATCCGGGCCTCCAGATCCGGCACCGGTATCCGGGTGGCGGTGCGGACGGTGCGCACCGCCGCACTCCCGGCCTCGCCCGACCGGGCGAGCTGTTGCGGGGAGAGCTGATAGCCCTCCTCCTGCCAGGTCTCGACGCTCGTCATGATGACTGCTCCTGAACGGTCGGGCCGGGTTCCGGCGCGAGGGCCGGGTCGGATTCACTGGGGGACGCCCCGAGGCGGCGTACCGTCCGCACGGGTGAGAACAGCAGGGCGAGGGAGGCCAGGAACGTCCCGCTCGCCGCCAGCACCACAGCCGTCCGCAGTCCGGTCCCGGAGGCGAGCGCACCGCCGAGCAGCGAGCCGAGCGAGAACGCGCCCAAGGCGCAGGTACGGGCCGTGGCGTTCACCCGCCCGAGCAGCTCGTCCGGGGTGGAGACCTGCCGGAAGCTGATCACCGTCACGTTGAAGATGGGAATGCTGAACTGGACGACGAAGGACGAGGCCGCGACGGCGGCGACCGCAGCCGGCGAGTGGCCGTGTACGGCCGCGAGAAGGAGATATCCCAGCCCGGGCAGCGCCATCGTCAGGATCAGTGTCGGGCCGACGCCGAACCGTTCGGTCAGTCGGCCGACCAGGAGGACACCGATCAGGGCACCGATGCTGCCGACCGCGAGGACCAGGCCGATCTGCTTCGAGCCCATGTCGAGGACCCGGAGCAGATAGAGGAAGAACACCGATGTCAGGGCGCCGGAGAACAGGTTGATGATCAGCGCGGCCGTGGTGAACCAGCGCAGCAGCGGGTGCCGCACGATCGCGGCGAATCCTTCACGGATCGAGGCCCACACCGAGAGGGTCTGAGCCCCGGGCTTGGGCTTCGGCGCCTCGTCGGCCGGCAGTCCCGCCACCGTGAGGAAGGACAGGACGTAGGTCGCCGCGTCCACGGCGATCGCCACCGGTGCGCTGAGCGCGCTGACCAGCAGGCCCGCCGCGCCCGGCCCGACGACCTGCGCCGTCGAGCCCGACAGTTCCAGCTTCGTGTTCGCCTCGGCGAGCCGGTCCCGGCCGATCAGACCGGGTGTGTAGGACTGGACGGCGAGGTCGAAGAACATCGTCATCACGCCGACGACGAAGACCACGACGAAAAGCTGACCGATGTTCAGCACGTCGAGCCAGTATCCGAGGGGGATCCAGGCGAGGGTCAGGGCGCGTACGACGTCGGCGACGATCATCACGGACCGGCGTGCCCGGCGGTCCAGCATCACGCCGGCGAAGAGGCCGAAGAGCAGGAACGGCAGCGTCTCGAGGGCGACGAGCACGCCGGCTTCCATCGGCGTCGCGTGGAGCAGCAGAACCGCGGTCAGCGGCATCGCGACGTAGGTGATCGGAGTACCGAGCATCGAGGCGGACTGACCTGTCCACAGCAGCACGAAGTTCCGCCGGCGGAACAGCGAAGCCGGCTTCTTGCCGGCGCTCGCGACATCGCTCATGACCGCCACACCGCCTCGGGGGAGCGCAGGGTCTCGGCTCGTTGGGCCATCACAGTCTTCCTATCGGGTCGAATTCGCCGCACGGGTGATCGGGGACGTGCCGGGCGGTGTGCGGGCGTGCCTGGACTTTCCCCCGGGCACTCAGTCAGCGGCTTCACCGAGCGGCTGAACCGGCGAAGGGCCGGGAGGGGCCACCACCCGCCGGCGTCCGGGGCCGAGCGCCGGTCGGGTCGCCGACCGGTCGGGGTTCCTGTTCCGTCCGGCCGGTTCGGGGACTGCCACCGAGCCGATGGGCCGGTCGGGGTCCACGGTCAGCTCCGCGACCAGCAGGCTGAGCCGCTCGGCCCAGTTCTGGACCGTGTGGTGGTCGAACAGGTCGGTGGCGTACGCGATGATCCCCGTGATGCCGGCCGGTCGCCCGTCCGGCTCGTACGACCCCCGCAGCAGGAAGTTCAGGTCGAACTTGGGGGATTCGTGTTCCGGGATCTCGAACGCGCCGACTTCGAGTCCGGGGAGGTCGAACGCGGCCTCGATGTTGGTGTCGAAGGACAGCAAGACCTGGAAGAGGGGGTGGCGTGCCGCGGTCCGGGGTGGGGCGACGATCTCCACCAGGCGTTCGAGGGGAAGGTCCTGGTTCTCGAAGGCGGCGAGGTCCGTTTCCCGTACTCGGGTGAGGAGTTCGGTGAAGGTGGGGTCGCCGGAGACGTCGGTGCGCAGGACGAGGGTGTTGAGGAAGAACCCGACCAGGTCGTGGAGGACTTCCTCGGTGCGTCCGGCGACCGGCGTGCCGAGGGGGATGTCGGTGTCGCCGGTGAGCCGGGACAGCAGGACGGCGAGAGCGGCCTGGACGACCATGAACGGCGTCGCGCCCGTCCGCCTGGCCAACTGCGTGACCCGGGCGTGGACTTCGGCGTCGATGGTGACGGGGACCCGGGCGCCGTGCCGGGCGGGGGTGGCGGGGCGCGGCCGGTCGAAGGGCAGGTCGAGTTCCACCGGCAGTGCGGCCAGGGCGTCGCGCCAGAAGGCGGACTGGCGGGCGACGGTGCTGGTGGGGTCGTTCTCGGAGCCGAGCAGATCGCGCTCCCACAGGGCGTAATCGGCGTACTGGAGCGGGAGTTCGGTCCAGGCCGGGGCGGCGTCGGCGAGGCGTGCGGTGTAGGCGGTGGCGAGGTCGTCGCCCAGCGGTCCGACCGACCAGCCGTCGCAGGCGATGTGGTGCACCAGCAGGACCAGGACGTGCTCGTCCGGCCCGATGCCGAAGACCTGCACCCGTAGCGGGATTTCGCCGACAAGGTCGAAGACGTGTCCGGTGGCTTGGATCACCAGGTCGGTGACGTGTTCGTCGTCGGTGTCCGTCCAGGTCAGGGGCAGGGTGACCGCGTCGGCGGACAGGATCTGCTGGACGGGTTCGCCGTCGACGACCGGGAAGAGGGTCCGCAGGCTCTCGTGCCGGCCCACCACGTCGGCCAGTGCCGCGGCCAGCGCCCGCCGGTCAAGCGGTCCGGACAGCCGCAGCACCAACGGCATGTTGTACGCCGTGCTCGGCCCCGCCAGCTGACCGATGATCCACAACCGCTGCTGTGCGAACGACAACGGCAGCGACTCCGGACGAACTCCGGCCACCAGCGGCGGACGGGAGGGTCCCGCCTCGACCAGTGCACCGGCCAGGGCGGCGACCGTGGGGGCCTCGAACAAGGTGCGGATGCCGAGTTCCACGCCGAGCAGGGCGCGGATGCGGGCGACCAGCCGGGTCGCGAGAAGGGAGTGCCCGCCGAGTTCGAAGAAGTGGTCGTCGACGCCGACGGCGGGCAGACCCAGCACCTCGGCGAACGCCGCACACAGCATCTCCTCCCGCACGGTCGTCGGAGCGCGGTGTGTCGAGGCGGCCGAGTAGTCCGGGACGGGCAGGGCCTTGCGGTCCAGCTTGCCGTTGGCGGTCAGCGGCAGCCGGTCCAGTACCACGACCGCGGCCGGCACCATGTAGCCCGGAAGCGGCCCAGCGGCATGCCGGCGCAACAGGCCTGGCAACTGCGCGATCTGCTCCGGGGACTGGCCCGGGGCGGGTACCACATAACCGACCAGGCGCTTGTCACCGGGGATGTCCTCGCGGACCACCGCCACGGCCCGTGCGATACCGGGATACCGGGCCAGCACCGCCTCGATCTCCCCGATCTCGATCCGGAACCCCCGGATCTTCACCTGGTCGTCGGCCCGGCCCGCGAACTCCAGGGTTCCGTCCGCCCGCCACCGCGCCAGGTCCCCGGTCCGGTACATCCGCTCGCCGGGCGCACCGAACGGGCACGCCACGAACCGCTCCGCGGTCAGTGCGGGACGGTTCAGGTAGCCACGCGCCAGACCGGCACCCGCCACGTACACCTCACCCGTCACACCGGGGGCCACCGGTTCCAGGCCGTCGTCGAGCACGAACACCCGCATGTTGAAGGTGGGTCCGCCGAGTACCGGCCGCGGAGTGGACCGAGGCTCGGCGAAGACCTGGTAGACCGTGCACTCCGTGGGTCCGTAGAAGCTGAAGCTGCGGGTGCCCTCACCCAGCGATCCGAGCCACTCCCAGAGTGAGTCGGGTACGGCCTCACCACCGACCACGAGCAGTGCCGGAGTACGGCGGCCGTTGTCGAACAGGCCTGCCGACACGGCGGCGGCCATGTGCGTGGGGGTCAGCTCCAGGAAGTCGACGTCGTGTGCGTCCAGCCAGGTCGCGAGGAGGCCGAGGTCGGAGAGCACCTCCGTGCCCACGACGTGCAGCTCGTGCCCCTCCAGCAGGCACGACAGCTGGTCCCACACCGCGTCGAAGGATATGGAGGTGGTCAGCGCGACCCGCAGCGGGCGGCCGTCCGACCGATCGGCGGCGCAGGCGAAGACCGACTCACGGTGAACGGTGATGAAGTTGGTGATGCTGTGGTGCGGTACCGCCACGCCCTTGGGCCTTCCGGTGGAACCGGAGGTGTAGATGACGTAGGCGGGGTGAGCCGGGGTCAGCGGGCCGGTGCGCTCGCTGTCGGTCGGGTCGTGACCCCAGGCCGGATGTGCGGTCAGCTCCTCCTGGGTGGCAGCGTCGTCCAGGACCAGCAGGGGTGCGTCGGCCGGCAGCCACGCCGCGGTGGCCTGGAGCGTCACGACGTACGACGGTTTCGCGTCCTCGATCATGAACCCGACCCGTTCCTTCGGGTACTCGGTGTCGATCGGTAGATACGCCGCGCCCGCCTTGAGCACGCCGAGCATCGCCACGACGAGGTCGATCGACCGTGGCAGCGCCATGCCCACGATGTCCTCGGGGCCGACCCCGTGCTCGATCAGGTGGTGCGCCAGCCGGTTGGCGCGGGTGTTGAGCTCGCCGTAGGTCAGGGCGGTGCCGTCGAAGACGGCCGCGGTGGCCTCGGGGGTGCGGGCGGCCTGGTCCTGGAAGAGCGCCGGCAGGGTCGTGGGCGGGACGGAGCGAGAGGTGTCGTTCCAGGTGTGCAGCACCTTCTCCCGCTCCGCGGCCGAGAGCACCGGGACCTGGTCGACCCGCTGGTCCGGGCCGGTGGCCAGGGTGTCGAGGACACGGGTGAAGCGGTCGGCGAGTTGCTCGATGCTCGCCTGGTCGAACAGGTCGACGGCGTAGGAGATCCCGCCGGTCATTCCGGCGGGCCGGCCGTGCTCGTCGAAGTGTTCGCGCAGGTCGAAAGAGAGGTCGAACTTCGCCAGGGTGCCCTCGTCGGGCAGGAAGCTCGTGCGCAGGCCCGGCAGTCGGAGCACAGGATCGGCGTTGTTCTGGAGCGCGAGCATGACCTGGACCAGCGGATGGCGGGCCAAGGAGCGGACGGGGGCCAGCTCCTCGACCAGGCGCTCGAACGGTACGTCCTGGTGCGCCAGCGCGTCGAGCGTCTGCTCCCGCACCCGGCCGAGCAGTTCGCCGAAGGACGGACCACCGGACACGTCCGTGCGCAGGACGAGGGTGTTGATGAAGAACCCCACGAGGTCGTCGAGCGCGGTGTCGGTGCGCCCGGCCGTCGGGGTTCCGATCACGATGTCCTGGCCGGCGCCGAGTCGGGAGAGCAGCACGGCCAGCGTGGCCTGGAGCACCATGAAGACCGTCGCGCCTTCGTCCCGGGCCAGTTCGGTGACCCGGGCGTGCAGCAGCGCGGGGATCTCCAGCGGCGCGCTCCCGCCGCGATGCGTGGCCACCGCGGGGCGGGCATGGTCGACGGGCAGCGCCAGTTCCTCCGGTATGTCGGCCAGCGCGCTGCGCCAGTGCGCCAGTTGCTTGCTCAGCAGGCTCTCGGGGTCCTGCGCATCGCCGAGCAGTGCACGCTGCCAGAGCGTGTAGTCCGCGTACTGGACCGGTAGCGGCGCCCATCCGGGTTCTTGGCCGGCCAGCCGCGCCGTGTACGCCACCGAGAAGTCCCGGACCAGCGGCACCAGCGACCAGCCGTCACCGGCGATGTGGTGCACGAGCAGCACCAGCACGTAGTCGTCCGCACCGGCTTCG
Organism: Streptomyces sp. NPDC048361; assembly: GCF_040651795.1. Lineage (NCBI taxonomy): Bacteria > Bacillati > Actinomycetota > Actinomycetes > Kitasatosporales > Streptomycetaceae > Streptomyces > Streptomyces sp. NPDC048361. Next base: position 4,475 of record NZ_JBEZKW010000013.1, on the reverse strand, counting down.
AACAGCCAGGCCCGGAAAGGCACTTCGGCCGAGAGGTCGAAGCAGTAGCGCTCTGCCTCGCTGATCGACGCGGCCAGGCCGGACGGACCGACCAGCGCCGCCGGAACCACGGTGAGCACCTCGCCGAGCTCCTCGACCGGCACCACCCGCTGGTACGGCCGTCCCTCGACCGACGGGAAGAGAGTGCGCAGTACCTCGTGGCGCCCGAGGACATCCCGCAAAGCCGCGTCCAGCGCACCGGTGTCGACCACACCGGAAAGCCTGATGGGCGCCGGGATGTTGTAGGTGGCGCTCGGTCCCTCCAACTCGTGCAGGAACCACAAGCGTTGCTGCGCGGACGACAACGGCAGCGACTCCGGACGATCCACGGTCGCCAGCGCCGGACGCGAGGGGCCCGCCCCGGCCAGTGCCTTGGCCAGGGCGGCGATGCTGGGGGACGCGAACAGCGTACGGATGCCGAGTTCGACCCCGAGCAGGGTGCGGATGAGGGCGACCAGCCGGGTCGCGAGCAGGGAGTGGCCGCCGAGAAGGAAGAAGTTGTCGTCGATGCCGACGGTGGACAGCTCCAGGTTCAGCACCTTGGCGAACGCGGCGCACAGGATCTCTTCCTGGACGGTCGTCGGAGCACGGCGGGCGGCCACGACGGCCGGGTCCGGTGCGGGCAGGGCCTCGCGGTCCAGTTTCCCGTGATCCGTCAGCGGCAGCCGCTCCAGGACCACGACCGCGGCCGGCACCAGGCGCGTGGGCAGGAGCCCGGCAGCGTGCTCGCGCAGGGTCGCGGGCAGCCGTACGGCGGCTTCCGGGTCGAGGCCCGGGCCGGGAACCACGTAGCCGACCAGACGCTTGTCACCCGGGGTGTCCGGGCGGGCGATGATCGTGGCCTCGGCGATTCCGGGGTACCCCGCGAGTACCGCCTCGGCCTCGCCGACCTCGCTGCGGAAACCGGCGGGCCGTGCCCGGTGGTCCGTCAGGTCGACGGGCCGGCCGGGGTGGGAGGTCAGTTCTCCGAGCAGGTGGTCGAACTGCTCGGCCAGCGCCTGGACCGTGTCGTGGTCGAACAGGTCGGTGGCGTACTCGAGAAACCCCTTGATGCCGGTCGGCTGCCCCTGGGGACCGAACCGCTCCTCGCATTCGAAGTTGAGGTCGAATTTGGCTGTTTCGGGTGCGGGGATGTCGAATTCGCCGGTCGTGAGTCCGGGGAGGCCGAAGGTGGCTCCGGTGTTGGTGTTGAAGGACAGCATGACCTGGAAGAGGGGGTGACGTGCGGCGGTGCGGGGTGGGGCGATGACCTCGACGAGGCGTTCGAAGGGGAGGTCCTGGTTCTCGAAGGCGGCGAGGTCCGTCTCCCTTACCCGGGTGAGGAGTTCGGTGAAGGTGGGGTCGCCGGAGACGTCGGTGCGCAGGACGAGGGTGTTGAGGAAGAAGCCGACCAGGTCGCGGAGAGCTTCTTCGGAACGTCCGGCGACCGGCGTGCCGAGAGGGATGTCGGTGCCGCCGTCGAGTCGGGACAGCAGGACGGCGAGGGCGGCCTGGACGACCATGAACGACGTCACGCCGGTCTGTCGGGCCAACTCCGTGACGCGAGTGTGGACTTCCGCGTCGACGGCGATGGGTACCTGGCCTCCGCGCTGGGCGGCGGTCGCGGAGCGCGGCCGGTCGAAGGGCAGGTCCAGTTCGACGGGGAGTGCGGCCAGGGCGTCGCGCCAGAAGGCGGACTGGCGGGCGACGGTGCTGGTGGGGTCGTTCTCGGAGCCGAGCAGATCGCGCTGCCACAGGGTGTAGTCGGCGTACTGGACGGGGAGTTCGGTCCAGGCCGGGGCCGTGCCGGCGGTCCGTGCCGCGTAGGCGGTGGCGAGGTCCTTGCCGAGGGGGCCGAGCGACCAGCCGTCGCAGGCGATGTGGTGGACCAGCAGCATCAGGACGTGTTCGTCGGGTCCGGTGCGGAAGGCGTGGACGCGCAGCGGGATCTCGGTGGCGAGGTCGAAGAGGTGTCCGGCGGCCTGGACGGCGAGGTCGGTCACCTGTTCCTCGTCGGTGTCCGTCCAGGCCAGCGGCAGCGTGACTTCACCGGTGGGCACGATGCGCTGGACGGGCTCGCCGTCGATGACGGGGAAGAGGGTCCGCAGGCTCTCGTGCCGGCCCACCACGTCATCCAGCGCCGCGGCCAGCGCCTGCCGGTCCAGCGCCCCGGACAGGCGCAGCGTCAACGGCATGTTGTACGCCGTGCTCGGCCCCGCCAACTGACCGATGATCCACAAGCGCTGCTGCGCAAACGACAACGGAATCATGCAGGCTACCTCGCTGTTTCCGACCGCTACCAGTCTCGATCCGCAGGATGGCTCAGGCGCCGAAATCACCGGCCACGCGTCGGGCCGTAGCGGGATCGGGAGCCGTTATTTCGGCGGAATTAATTGGCCAAGAGAAAACGGAGTTGTAATTACTTCGCGAGGCTAGCAGGCAGACTCGCCAGGGTGAATGAGTCCCGGGCACCACTCGACGGAGCCCGGGAGGACTGTCTCGCCGGCGAGACGGGGCAAGCGGCTTCAGCTGTCCGAACGGTGGAATTCCAGGCCGTCGAACTCCCCGCTGCCACGCCATTCCTGAAGGTGTCGGAAGAAGCCCAGGCCATCGGGGAACTTATGTGCGTCCCAAAGGGAATGCGGACCGAGTTCCGTTCCTTCGTTGTTGGAGTAACCGGGGGTGCATTCCGTGCCCAGGAACGTGCGCCAGTCCGGATCGATTCCCACGTTGTTCATCCAGGAGTCCTCCGCCTGCTGGGTGAGTTCGACGACGTCGACCCCCGTGGTGACCGCGTGCGCGATGACGGCGGCGACGGTCTTGGCCGCCTCGGACAGGTTGTGCGAGAGGTTGGAGAACCGCGTCCCGCCCGTGAGCGACTGGACGAGGAACGCGTTCGGGAACCCGTGCACATGGAGTCCGTGCATCGTGCGCATGCCGTTGGTCCAGTGCTCCGACAGTCGCCTGCCGTCCCTGCCGACGGGGTCGAATCCGGCGCGCCGGGTGGGCGCGGTGCCGACCTCGAACCCCGACGCGTAGATGATGCAGTCCACCTCGTACTCGGTGCCGTCCACCACGAGACCTCGCGGCGTGATCCGCTCGACCCCCTTGCCATCGGTGTCGAGGAGACGGACCGTCGGCTCGTTGAAGGCGCCCAGATACTCGTCGTGGAAGGTCAGGCGCTTGCACGCCAGGTGGTACCAGGGCTTGAGGAGTTCCGCGGTCCGTGAGTCCTTGACCGTTTCCTCCACCCGGGCGTGGATCTGGCCCATCTTCTTCATGTCCGCGTAGAACCAGGGCTCGCGAAGCTCCTCGGACGGGTCCGGCTCCGCCGGCACTTCCTCCTCGGCCCTGCCCCACATCTTGGCCATGGCGGTCCAGCTGTCGTTGATCAGATCCTCGGCCGGCGGCTCGGCCGACGTCATGGTGGCCGCGTAGTTGTCCAGCCAGCGCTGCTGCCACCCAGGCGTGGCTATCTGCTCGAACCACTCCCGGTCGATCGGCCGGTTGTTGCGGACCTCGATGACGGAGGGCGTGCGCTGGACCACCAGCAGTTCCTGGCATGCGGTGGCCAGGTGAGGGATGCACTGCACCGCGCTGGCGCCGGTGCCGATGATCGCCACCCGCTTGTTCCGCAGGTTGCCCAGCGGCCCTCCGGCCGGGTCGCCGGTGTAGGCGTAGTCCCATCGGCTCGCGTGGAAGCTGTGGCCCTCGTAGGTCTCGATTCCCGGGATACCGGGGAGCTTCGGCACGGACAGGTGGCCGAGCCCCATGATCACGAACTGGGCGGTGAACTCGTCACCGCGGTCGGTCCGCACCGTCCACAGCTGGGTGGACTCGTCCCAGTCCAAGCCGGTGGCCCGGGTGTGGAAGAGCGCGTTCTCGTACAACCCGTACTGCTTGCCGATGCGTTGGCAGTGCTCCAGGATCTCCGGCCCGTGCACGTACCACTCGGTGGGTACGTGGCCGGTCTCCTCCAGCAACGGCAGATAGATCATGGACGCGACGTCGCACTGGACGCCCGGGTACCTGTTCCAGTACCAGGTGCCGCCGAAGTCGCCGCCGGTGTCGACGATCCTGACATCGCAGACCCCCGACTCCTTCAGGTGGGCGCTCGCCATCAGGCCGGCGAACCCTCCGCCGATGACTGCGGCCGTGACGTGGTCACGGTACGGCTCGCGCTCGATGCGATCGGTGAAGGGATCCTCGTCCATGTGCGCGAATTCGCCACTGAGATTCAGATATTGGTCGTTGCCGTCCGGCCGCAGTCGCTTGGCCCGCTCGGCGGCGACTTTCGCGGCATGCTCCGACACCTTTTGGCTGGACATGAAATTCTCTCCTCCGCATGCGCTTCTCCGGCCGCCCGGCCAGCGCCTGGAATGTGTCGTGGTGGTCGGTGTTCGACGAGGCCCGTGGGTCTGTCTCGCCGGCGAGACAGACCCACGGCCGTCGGAAGA